>JAHDHV010000447.1 GCA_020631155.1 Bacteroidota bacterium
ATGCATTACGTCCTTACTATTTTATCAAGTAAAAAAGAAAAAAACGTAGGTAAAGGGACACTTTTAAAGGCTAAGAGCAATAGTTATTATATGAAAACCCTCTTTTTCTGATACACTCTAAGACTTGAGATAGTTAATTAACACAGTACGCTTCTACAAAATATTAATCGTCTTCAATCAGAATTATTCTTTATCAAATTTATATCTAAAAGTATAAGTACTTATGCAAAATTAATGTCCTAAACTAAAATATTAAAGCATTGACTATTAATACTTTAGAACAGAACTAGGACACCGCTAATTAATGCTTGGCACTTAATTTTAGTATTCTGTTTTTCCATCATTTGTTTACCTTTTTCTCAAAACTCATTATTGTTTAGATGAATCTATCATTTACAAGTTGAGTAGCTGTGCCCATCAATCAAATTAATATTTAACTTATTACATAAAAAATACCCAGCAAATCTATATACCTAAACTAACTTAGTGTTACTTCAAGTTAATAATGTCGGGTTAAATTTCTTCAATTAAATAATTGATAATCAAAATTTTACATTCTATAAATACCCAACATTATTAACTTGAAAGACTACTTAGTAATGCGGAAATAATAAGTTGCACCATAAAGCCAAAATAATTTTGAGTTGTATAAGGCGAAAAACGTAGGCATAGCGGAGCTACGGCGAGGCTTTTCAACGAAGTACAAAGCAAAATAATAAAGGCGACTAGTTCAACTTATTATTGTAGAATTACTTAATGGAGATTGTCTAGTATTATCAAAACTAATTAATTAAGGAGACTTATAGGTAGAAATTTAGTAATAAAAATATATAGCTAAGTACTAAATAACTCATGAAAATATCTTAAATCCTATATCTCTATGTTTAATTTGTTGCATTTTGTCTATTCAGTCTCACCTTGATTAAATTCATATGATCTATGTTCATTCCCCGTTTTATTTGAACAGGTCGGTATCCTAAAACTTAATACGAAGATGAAAAAGCTGTATATTGTTCTACTTGGAATAGGTATGTCTATATTTTTGCTCTCTTTTGTAGCACAAAATGGTACAGGCCAAGAGCCAATTTTGCCAGACACGGCCTACAACTATGCAAATCCGCCACTTCCTACTCATTTTGAAGACCCGTTTTTAAACATTATTGACAATACACCGCCTACAAATCCCATTACAGACGCAGGCGCAACCCTGGGCAGAGTGTTGTTTTATGACAATTTACTTTCTGCCAATAACACAACTGCTTGTGCTTCTTGTCACTTACAAGAATACGGTTTTTCTGATACGACCCAATTTAGTATAGGCTTTGACGGGGAGCAGACCACCAGAAACTCTATGCCTCTAGCAAACAATCGTTACTATTTTAACAAAAGTTTTTTCTGGGACGAGCGTGCTGCTACCCTCGAAGAACAGGTATTAATGCCTATTCAAGACCTTGTAGAAATGGGGTTAACACTACCTGAACTAGAAGCCAAATTGCAGGCTACATCCTATTATCCCGACCTGTTTAATGCGGCTTTCAATTCGCCTGTTGTGACAAGTGAAAATATTGCAAAAGCACTTTCACAGTTCATTCGCTCTATGGTATCTCTAAATTCTAAATTTGATATTGGTGCGGAAGAACTACCCCTCAATGGTGCAGTCACAATGGACTTGCCTAATTTTACCGCAGAAGAAAACTTAGGTAGAAGAATATTTTTCCAAGAAGCGCGCTGTACTGCTTGCCATGCCTTTGACGTTTTTGTAGGTATTGACCACAAAAACAATGGTTTAGATATGGAGTATACTGATAATGGAATTGGTGATGTATTGGACAACCCTTCGATGAATGGTTTATTTAAAGTGCCTTCCTTGAAAAATATTGCGCTTACTGCTCCTTATATGCATGATGGCAGATTTAATACTTTGATGGAAGTAGTCAATCATTACAATACAGGTGTTCAAGCACATCCAAATTTATCAAATGACTTAAAAGAAGATAATGGCAGTGGACAACCTAAAATGTTAGGGCTTAATTCAGCAGAAAAACAGGCTTTGGTAGCTTTTTTGGAAACGCTAACAGATTACGACTTTATTACAGAATCTAAATTTTCAGACCCATTTAAAACACCAACTGTTGTCGCTAAAATGAAGGTATATTTAGAAGGTTCGTATGATAATGCCACTAATTTGATGAGCAGTGATTTATTGGCTAACAATCTGCTTCCACTTGAACAGCCTTTTAATGCAACTCCTTGGAATTATGAAGGAACGGAAAGTGTGGCTTCTATCAGTGATTTTCCTAGCAATGTAGTAGATTGGGTATTGGTAGAAGCAAGGGATAAGGATGATAATACTGTGGTCGTAGAGCGTAAAGCAGCTCTATTGTTAAGCAATGGCGATGTGGTAGAATTTGATGGTACAAGTAATGGCGTGAAATTTCCTAGTTTAATATTAAATGAAAAATATTTCTTAGCTATACGTCACCGGAATCACTTAGCCATTATGAGTGCTAATGATGTAGAATTGCCCAATACTACGCCTTATGATTTTACTCAACCCACACAAGTTTTGGGCGGAAAAGCTCAAGTTACCTTTTTGGGCAATAACACCATTTACGGCTTACACTCAGGCGATGCCAATGCTGATGGTGTCATAACAGTTAATGACTTCAACTTTTTTGCCGATGAAAATGCCCAAACAGGCACCTACCTTGACGGCGATTTTAGCTTAGACGGCACCGTTTCTACCTCCGACTTCAATAAATTTCAACCCAATGCAAGTAAATTGGCGGTTTACCAGTTGAGACTATAATTTTTTATGCAGATGGTTAAATGTTATTAGAAATAATGAAGGGGTGTTGTTTAATTTAATTAAAATGTTTACTTTTGTATCAGTGCAATTTACAAATGCCTGATTATGTTAGTTGTTGCAAGGGTTAACTGCTTGGAAAAGTGTTAACTAATCATCATATGATATATGTACTTATGGCTAACAAAAACTGATGTATTTAAATAAATGCACATTTAAATTCTAATTCAATAATAAGTAAACATGAAGAAAAATTACCCCTACAAAAGCATTGTTTTTGTATTGTTATTATTAGTTATGCAAAATAGTAACGCACAACTACCTGTTTTGCCAGATATACCTTACAACTATGCCAACCCTATACTACCTCCTTACTTTACAGAACCACTTTTATTACTCACAGACAATACTCCACCAACGAATCCTGTTACAGATGCAGGCGCAACACTAGGGCGAGTATTATTTTATGATAAATTATTGTCTGCCAATAATACAACTGCTTGTGCATCCTGCCATTTACAAGAACACAGTTTTTCTGATACAACCGAATTTAGTGTAGGCTTTAATGGTGGATTAACCACTAGAAATTCCATGTTTTTGGTAAACAATCGCTACTATTTTAATAGACACTTTTTCTGGGATGAGCGCGCGCCTACCCTTGAGGAACAGGTATTAATGCCCATTCAAGACCCTATAGAAATGGGCTTAACATTGCCAGTACTAGAGACCAAACTACAAGCTACTACTTATTATCCTGACTTATTTAATGATGCTTTTGGGTCGCCTACTGTAACAAGTGAAAATATTGCAAAAGCATTAGCTCAGTTCATTCGTTCCATATTATCTAGTAATTCTAAATATGATAAGAGTGTAGAAAAATTTGCTCCAGATGAGGGAACTCAAATAGATTTACCCAATTTTACAGCAGAAGAAAATTTAGGTCGAAGAATATTTTTCGATAAGGGCGTTTGTAACATCTGTCATGCTTTTGATATTTTTACAGGTATTGGCCATAAAAATAATGGTTTAGATATGAATTATGCTGATAATGGAATTGGCGATGTATTAGATGATCCCGCTATGAATGGTTTTTTTAAAACACCTAGTTTAAGAAATATTGCCCTTACTGCCCCTTATATGCATGATGGGAGATTTAATACTTTGATGGAGGTAGTCGAACATTATGATTCAGGTGTGCAAGCACATCCTAATTTATCCTTTGAGTTGAAGGATAGTGAAGGTACCCCTTTTGTATTAAATCTTAGCATGGAAGAAAAAGAGGCATTGGTAGCTTTTTTGGAAACATTGACAGATTATGAATTTATTAAAGCCGCTAAATATTCCGATCCATTTGCTGCAAAAATCATTGAGGTAAAGCTAAAAATGTATTTAGAAGGTGCGTATGATGAAAGTTCTAGTTTAATGAAAATAGACCTATTGATGAGCAATTTGTTGCCACTTGAACAACCTTTTGGCAGGAAACCTTGGAATTATGAAGGAACAGAAAGGGTCGCTTCTATCAATGATTTTCCTGTTAATGTGGTGGATTGGGTACTGGTGGAAGCAAGAGATAAAACGAATAATTCTTTGGTATTAGAACGGAAGGCAGCCCTATTATTGAGCAATGGTGATGTGGTAGAATTTGATGGGACAAGTAGCGGAGTTAAATTTTATAACTTAACATTAAACGAAAGTTATTACTTGTCTGTAAGACATCGCAATCACTTAGCCATTATGAGTGCCAATGAGGTGGAAGTACCCAATACTGTACCTTATGATTTTACTCAACCCACACAAGTTTTGGGCGGAAAAGCTCAAGTTACCTTTTTGGGCAATAACACCATTTACGGCTTACACTCAGGCGATGCCAATGCTGATGGTGTCATAACAGTTAATGACTTCAACTTTTTTGCCGATGAAAATGCCCAAACAGGCACCTACCTTGACGGCGATTTTAGCTTAGATGGCACCATTTCTACCTCCGACTTCAATAAATTTCAACCTAATGCAAGTAAATTGGCGGTTTATCAGTTGAGGCTTTAATATTTTAATTACGAATTACGAATTTCTTTTTTATACAAAATCAAATGAGTGTGTCAGAAAAAGAGGGATTTCGTATAACAATTATTGCCCTTAATCT
>JAHDHV010000448.1 GCA_020631155.1 Bacteroidota bacterium
CTCATCTACCCAAACTTAGGTATTTTTCTACCCTATTTTAAGTAGAATAAAATACCCTAATACGTGTATTGTTTGCTTAATAATTAGATGGTAATTTTGCAATCCAATTTATAATTTAGATTTAGTCTAAATAAGGAAAACATTGCCAATGAAATCAACTCATTACTTAATATTTTTATTATTTTGCCTCTCCCAAATTAGCTGTAGGGAGGAGGACAGAACAAACTTAAACATTCCTGCAACCTACACTTTTGAGCGTGATGGGCAAACAACGGTTAATTACAGTGGGCAAACACAGCGTTTGGACATGCTCACTGAATTGGATAGTTACCTCAAAACAACACAATCTTTAGGTACTGTGGTAGATGCAGAGGTGATGAAGAATATGTTTGCTAATGAAAACAGCCCTTTTACAAGTGTTTATGCAAAAAAATTAAAAGATAAATGCTACGAAGCCGATCAAGCGTTTTTTGAGCAATGGTTGGAGGAGGCTGCTGTGGCAAGTGCAAAAAATGTTAATGCTCAACCCGGTATTGCTGGACATTTAAATGAGGAGTATCCCGAAGCAGGTACAGCGAGTAGTGCAGGCTATTTGGTGAATGAAAATGGCATTGAATATCAACAGATTATCGTTAAAGGTTTGATGGGGGCGGTGTTTTATTTTCAGGCGAATGAACGCTATTTGACTGAGGAAAGAATGGATGTTTTGGGAAATGATGACCTTAGTGAAGGCTCGAATTATACCAATATGGAGCATTATTTTGATGAAGCTTTTGGTTACTTTGGCATTGCACCCGATTTTGGCTTGGCACAAGATATAGATGCTGCGAATAAGGTGCGTTTTTGGGGAAAATATTGTTTGGAACGTGATTTGGATGAGACAGATCAGTTTGGCTATCAAGGGATTACAAAAACGATTATGGATGCCTTTAAAAAAGGTCGAGCTGCTATTGTAGCGAAGGATTATACGGCAAGGGATGAGGCGATACAAATTATTCAGGACAATTGGGAAATTGTTGTCGCAGCAACCGCCGCCAATTATTTAGAACGTTCTTTAAGTGATAAAGGCGCAGCAACCTATAAACGGCATCACTATTTATCCGAAGCTATTGCCTTTATGATGGCACTCAAATATAAATTCGATGGCGGACAAAGCAAAACAACGCGTTTGTCCAATACTTCAATCATCACCCAAGCCCTCAATATCATTGGTGTAAATACCAACCTATACGAAATCACCGACACCGAAATCAACGCAACTATTGATAAAATTATCGCCGCATTTCCAACAGGCACCATTCGCTAACTTCTAATATCTAAATTTCTAACAACTAAATTATGTCCATTCAACAATTTGATGTAGTAGTAGTTCGAGAAACAGCCATAGTAGATGTGATTGTCGAGCCGACCGATGCCCAATTTATCATGGACGAAGGTTTGCCCTTAGCAGAATGGCAGCTAGTATCCAGAGAAAAGCAAATACACATTGAGCAGCAATTAAAAGATTTAGGCAAAAAATACACCCAAATGGCAGGAGGGCAGTTGAGCAATACCATCGCCAATTTAGCCCTATTAGGAGAGGGACAATTAAATACTGCTATTCTTTGCGCCTTTGGCGATGATGATTTGGGGCAGTATTTTAAAGAGAGTTTACAAAACGCTTCTGTAGATACATCAGGTATGATAATGGGCGAGGGGAGTAGTGGTTTATGTATGTCTATTTCTTTGACAAACAGCGATTTATCTAAAACTATGCTCACTTATTTGGGAGATGTAAAAACCTTAGAATTGATAGATAAAGAGGCGTTTAGAAATTTTTGTATTGACACTCGTTATTTGTTGTTTGAAGGCTATTTTTTTAAAAATGAACAAACAGAAGTGGAGGAATTAATACGATTTGCTTCTGAAATTCAAACTCTAGACAATCAAGGGCTAACCATCGGTTTGACACTTTCTTCGGCTAATGCGGCGGAATGTATGGAGGTAGATTTTATTCGTCAGCACATCAATTTGATAGCAGGCAATAAGGAAGAATTTGAAGCTTTAACAGGAAGGGACAATTTTGAGGAGGTGAATCAACTGTTGAATCCAAATAAGGACAAAACCCTGATTTACACCAACGGAAAGGAAGGAGCAGTTTTAGCAGTTAGGGAGCAAATAGAACAAATTCCACCAGCAGAATATTTACAAGCGGCTGAAATTGTGGACGTTACAGGCGCAGGCGATGGATTTTTAGCAGGTGTGTTGTATGGTTTATTAAACAATAAATCAGTAGCAGAGGCAGGCGAAATTGCGACAAAAGTATCTACCCAAATCATCAAAACGATCGGCGCAAGGCTACAGAAACCTTTGGTTTAGGTAGTCTGTAGAGGCGTAAAATATTACGTCTCCTAGAAATTTTACAAAAAAATAGTAGAAAGGTAATGAAAAATAATATTTTACAAATAAGTCTAAGCATCCTTTTTTTTATTGTAATAAGTATTACACCAGCTTGTAATAGTGACAATACAGATGAACCCAGTGTTATAGATTTTGATATAGCTGAACTTTTGCAAGATGTTGGCAATCAGGTGATTGTGCCAAATTATCAAGCATTTGCTAGTCAAAGCAGTGCCTTAAAAAATGTTGCTAGTGATTTTGTAAATAATCCTGATGAAAGCAGTTTGGATAATCTTAAAGCGCAATTTCAAAACACTTATACCGCCTATCAGCACATTTCTATGTTTGAATTTGGCCCTGCAACCGACAATGGCTATTCCCTACAAGAACGCCTCAATACTTTTCCAGCCAATATAGAGCAAATAGAAACACAAATCACTGCTGCAACAACAGATATAGATAGTCAATTTAAGTCAACTGTCGGTTTGCCAGCATTAGAATACGTCATTTACGGCACCGAAGAACAACAATTAGCCCTTTTCACCACCGATGCACAAGCCCAAAACCGCCTCAACTATTTGGCAGCTCTCATCAACGACATAGACAACAAAGCACAGCAAATATACCAAGCTTGGGCAACAGATGGCTACCTCGCAACCTTTACCAACAGCATGGGCAATGCAGACGGCAGTTCATTAAGTAATTTAGTCAACCAATTCAACTACGATTTTGAAACCTTAAAAAATTTCAAATTTAAAATACCATTAGGCAAATTTGATGGCGGTGTCATACAGCCCCACAAATTAGAAGGCTACTATAGCGGTACATCGGCGCAACTTGCATACGAACAAGCACAAGCATTATTAAATGTATTTGAAGGTGGTACAGGAACAGGTTTCGATGACTATTTAGCCGAACTGAACTATCGCCCCGAAGGAGAAATCGCATTGGAGACCGACATTGAACAACAGTTGAGTGACATCATTTCGGCACTTAGGCAGCTACCCGACCCTTTATCCGAAACATTAGTCACTGACAAGGCGAGGGTAGACCAAATTCACGACCAAATGCAGTTGTTAGTTCCCTTGATTAAACGAGAAATGACCTCAGCTTTTGGCGTAAAAATTAGCTATCAAGACAACGATGGGGATTAAATCACTCACTCACTATGACCCTAAAACAAGCGTTCACATTGCCCCTTTAGTCGTTTTTCGCATCCTGTTTGGGTCGGTAATGCTGTGGAGTATTCTGCGATTTATAGCAAAGGGTTGGATAGAAATACAATACCTTTCGCCCACCTTCTTTTTTTCCTATTATGGCTTTGAATATGTGCAAGTATTGGGTAAATTCGGCATGTACACATTATTTTTTATTTTGGTTGTGGCAGCAATAGGCATTTTATTAGGTTGTTGTTATCGTTTATCGAGTATCAGTTTTTTTTTGATTTTTACTTATGTCGAACTCATTGACAAAACCAACTACCTTAATCACTATTACTTTGTCAGTGTGATTAGTTTTATGTTGATGTTTGTGCCTGCTCATCGCTATTTTTCTGTTGATGTCTGGCGAAAACCCGAACTGAAAATCACCCATATCCCCCGATGGATGATTGATGTATTTAAATTGCAACTGTTCTTTGTTTACTTTTTTGCAGGTCTCGCCAAAATTAATGCAGATTGGTTGTTTCGAGCTATGCCTTTGGCTATTTGGCTGCCCCCTAAAGCCGATTTACCCCTTATTGGATGGCTATTTAAATACAAAATCACCCCCTATTTATTTAGTTGGCTAGGAGCGATTTACGATCTAAGTATAGCTTTTTTACTACTGATTCCACAGACCAGATTTTTAGCCTATTTAGCCATTATTGCGTTTCATTTATTGACGGCAATACTGTTTCCCATTGGCATGTTTCCCTTTATTATGATGCTTTGTACCTTGATTTTTTTCTCGGAAAAATGGCATTTACAACGCATTAATCAACTCAAAAAAGGATTATTCAATATTAATCAAGCAAAAGAAATCAAGCGAAATTTAAATCCTATTCCCCGATGGATTATAGGAATATTGAGCATTCATATTGTTGTACAATTGTTATTACCTTTGCGTTTTTTAGCCTATCCCGATTCGTTGTTTTGGACAGAGGAAGGTTATCGTTTTTCATGGCGAGTGATGTTGATGGAAAAAGAGGGCGAAACGATATTTCACGTCAAAAATCCTGATAATCAAGAAGTTTGGGAAGTATACAATTTGGATTATTTGAGCCCTTTGCAAGAAAAAATGATGGCCACACAGCCCGATATGATTTTGCAATTTGCCCATCATCTCGAAAAAATTTACCAACAAAAAGGCATCCGAGACCCCAAAATTTATGCCACCTCCTATGTTTCCCTAAACGGCCGCAAAAGTCGCCCCTTCATTGATTCAAGCGTTGATTTAACCCAACAAAAAGAAGGTTTTCACCATAAAACGTGGATACTACCTTTTTAGATGTGAGACGTGAGATAAGTTATTTATTATTAGATTGTTGTGTATTTTGTTTGTATAACTAAAAT
>JAHDHV010000449.1 GCA_020631155.1 Bacteroidota bacterium
CTAATAGGTTTTTAGCGGTTCTTTTTTTACCTAAACGCTTGTTCATCAGCTTTTTAACCAATTTAATATAGTTATCGTAAGCCTTGCGTTTATGTGGAGGAACTGCTTTGTTTTTTCGTAAATACATGCGAAATGCTTCTAAGGTAGACTCCAAAGACAGCCATTCTTCCGATTCATAATAGGTTTTAATGAGCAGGGTTTTGTAGTTAAGGTAATGAGTGTAATCAATATTATCAAAATTAAAATTAGAAAATTGTAGTTGTTGCAGCGTGTCTAGTGTTTTATCATAATCGCCTTGTGCAGAATAAACACTTGCCATATTATAGAGGGATACATAAGTTCGATAAGTAGGATGTAAATCTTTTTCATATTTCCGAATAAAGGTCTCTGCCCAATCAAAAGCTTGTGCTGCGATACTAATATTGACGATGTTTATGAAATTTTGATACCAAATATACGATTTTACATATAATAATTTACTTTCCAACATTGCCTTATATAATTCCAATGCTTCTTCTGCAAAATTTAACTGCCCTAGTCTAAATTTTCTCGCACAATAATTAATCATTACAATGTATAACTGACGTAATTCATCATTTGAAAAACAATCGGAATATTTGTATAAATGTTCTTTTAGAATAAAAAAATGGCTTGTATTGTCTAAATTGTTTAATAATAATACCAATTGGTAATTTGCTTTGATAAGGGGCTGCTCTTCTAAAAGTTGTGGCGGAATTTGTGCTAGAAAACTGTCAGAAAAGTACCCCAAATCATAGGGTTGTCCCACAACTTGTTGCCGATTAAGCGCAATCCACATAAACCGTAATTTAGTGGCAATATAGTGCGTATCTAAACTATGTATAGCCGCTTGTAGGTAGGTTTCTTGTGATCGGTGATTAGTGATAGTAATGTGTTGATAATGAAGCTGTTCTAGTTGAAACTTTTGAAAGAAATAACTGCCATCTTTAACTATTGCTTTAGCTTGTTTTTTTAAAATACCTTGCCCCTGTTTTTTAAATAATTCATACAATTGACGGTCTAAAAAAGCATGTAATAAATCACAACCATCTTGTTTTTTTTCATATTCTATGTAAGTAATAAACCCTTCTATCAATTTACTCAATTCTGCCATTAAAGCTCGCAATAAGGCATCATTATAGCTCGTTTTTTCTGGAAAAATAACCTTAAATAGCTTCTCTTTATCTATTTCTTCATAGTTTGGATGTTTCTTTTTTAAATAGGCAAATAGATTTATTGTTTTTTTATTTTTATTAAAAAAAGGAGATTGTATATATTTATCCAATCTTTTTAATTCCTGAACCTCAAGGCTATTTAATAATTGTATTAACTTCCCTTTTAACATGTTTGTCGGTTATAAGGTTGTAAGGTTTTTAATTTTTTAATCGAAATTTCTAACTCCTAATATTTGCTTTCCAAAACTACTTTTTTCCTAAAAAAAACTTGCAAAAAAAACGATTTATTTCTTCTTTTAAAAAGAATAAGTCTTTGATTATTAGCATTTTATATGTCTGTTTAATTTGTTTGTTTTTATGGAAAAAACATTTTTTTCTTGCAAAAGACAAAAATACTACTCTTTTACAAAAAATGAATGATTTATCTTTGGAAATAATCAATTGAAGCATAAAGTTGAAGCGATTGAGATAGTTCACTTCAGCTTTATAAGCTTCCAAACTCCTCAATAACATTATTAATACAGAATAAAAAATGAAACAATTCATACTCCTATTGACTAGTAGTTTTTGTTTATGGGCACTACTTTGCATAAACACTGCTGTTGCACAAAATACAAATATTTGTGAAGAGGATTGTGTATATCCCGGCAATACAACGGCAGGGCATCAACAATTGCCCACCAAAACTGAGGGCGTAGATGAAGTGAACGCCGAAGATTTGCTGATTATTGGGCTAGGCTATGGGCTAAAAGGCGCGACTCGAAACGATCAGAGCATTAGTTTTGGTCCCAAAGCTTGCGATAATTGGAATGACTCCCTACCCGATGTATATTCGCCGATTAATCCCAAACATGCTGACTGTAATGGTGATGGAATTGTTGACTACTCCGATTTGACCGCCATCCGAGCCAATTACGGAAAGCCTATACCAATACCCATTGTTTGCGAGTTTACCGATCCAATTCAGGATTTGGAGTGGCTGAATGATATAGTATTTAATGAATATGGGTATTGCAATGGAGAATTATTTCAAGTCTATCAGGCTACTTTACCCAATAATGAAACAGTATTTTATCTGACAGCCGATCACGCTGTTGATGATGGATTTAACTTTTTATACAGTTGTGATGGCACACTACTTTGTCAAACAGGCGGAATTGCAGGGATTGAAGAACCTACGGGGTGTTATAGTCAATATTTTAACCCTTCGAATGGTAGTTTGCCAAATAGTACCCTTATTTTTGATCAATATTGTAACCCACCAAATACTTGTGATTTTACCGATCCATTAACCGATTTAGACTGGTTGCAAAACTTAATTGAACAAGGGAATTGCTGTTATAATTGGCAAATTTATCAATACGAATCTTGGGATAATATTTCTTTCTTTGAAGTGTTGCGACATTCTGGAGGAGTTGTTAATGATAGTTTGCCCTGCCCTGTAGACATGCCTTCTCTTTTATACAATTGTTCTGGCAATATATTGTGTAGTTATGGTGGGGAAGGCCCTTATGTGCCTTGTATTTATCATAATTTTCCAAGTACAGGCACGCTAATTTACGATTGTGAGGCTGCCACCACCAATAATTGTGATGATTTATCTTGGATGGAGACTTATAAAGATAGCGTCAGTTGTATCAATACAATAGCAGAGTACCAAGATGTCAATGGCGAAACGGTTTATTTTCTCAATAGTGATTGTAATGTATCAGACGATTCTGATTTATTTACAGATTGTGAAGGAAATATTATTTGCCAAATTAATGGTTTTGCTCCAAATTGGTGTGAAGAAGCGTATTTGGATGCTTTAGAGTATATACAATTAGTGTGGCAGAGGGATTCTTGTTTCTGTATTGGTAACGTTGATCCTGTTTGTGGTAGTAATGGGGTAACTTATAGCAACTCTTGTGCAGCAAATTGTGCAGGTGTATTTAGTTTTACATTTGGAGCTTGTAGCCCTACGAACCCAATAAGCTGTATAGATTCTACCATACTACAAAGCTTTTATACAATAGACTGTGGAGATATTGGTCTAGTACCTGTTTGCGGTTGTGATAGCACTACTTATGCAGGCATATGTGATGCAGGTTATCATGGAATTGGAGAATTTACATTGGGTAGCTGTGAGGAACCTTGGCAAACTCAGGAAATTTCTAATCAATACTATGAACTTTGCTTAAAATTTCCCAATATTTATAATTTTTCTGATGGGTGGATGAGTGGTGATGTAGAATTTATTGCCACACGTAATGATGATAGAGCACAGATTAGCATGACTTTACTGCCAGGAGGCGGATTTTGGAGTCCCGATAGCCTCACCACTCCTTTACCTGACACCTATAAGGAGTATTCAAATAAGCGCATCATTTATGATAGTGGGTATCATTTTTCCAATGATAGTATTGGTGTTCTTTATTACAATAATACAACGGATACACTAAAAAATATAGATGGTTTATTTTTAGTAGAAACAGGGCAAGAAACTTATATAGAGCGTTTTTTGGTGGAGTTTGATTCAGATATTGAGGAGGAAATATACGCCATTTTAGGCAGTATTAATGATTGTGGTGAAAGCGACTCAACAACTTGCGAGTTTACCGATCCCATCAACGATTTATCATGGCTTCATGATTTATTGTTTTATCCTGATGGAACATGTAATAATAATGTTCAGGAAGTAAGACAAGGTACTTTATCAAATGGAGAAACAGTGTTTATAGTAGCAGGTGATGACTTTCTACCGGGACATTTATACAGTTGTGATGGTACATTATTATGTACATCAGGTGGTACTGGTGTTGATTATGTAGAAGAACCTGCTGGTTGTGTAGCCGAATATTATATTAAAGAAAAATTACTGGAAAACGGCACTACCTCTATTTATTCTGGTTGTGATCCCCCCCCAATAACTTGCGAGTTTACCGATCCCATCAACGATTTGCCTTGGCTCCATGATTTAGTATTTAATGCAGAAGGCTGGTGTAATGGAAATTTATACCAAGTTTATCAAAGTACTTCATCCAATAATGAAACCGTATTTATTTTAATGCAAGCTGCCAATGATGGCATGACTATCGTTTACGATTGTAGTGGCAATATACTTTGTGAAGCAGGAGGAATTGCAGGTATTGAAGAACCTGCTGGCTGTTACAGCCAATATTTTGACAACTCAACTGGTAGTTTACTCAATGGCACTCTTATCTTTGATCAATATTGTAATCCACCTAATGCCTGTACTTTTAATGATCCATTAACAGATTTAGACTGGCTACAAAATTTAATTAATCAAGGAAACTGCTGTTCTAATTGGCAAATTTACCAGTATGAAACTTGGGATAGCACGACCTTGTTTGAAGTTGTTCCAACTGGCGGTACTGTCAATGATAGTTTGCAATGCCCTGTTGATGAGCCGTCTACTTTATACAACTGTTCTGGTGAAATTATGTGCATTTATGGTGGGGAAAGTCCCTATCCGCCTTGTTATTTAAAGTCAACATTAGGCGAAGGCACTTTGATTTATGAATGTGGAGGTGATGATAATTTAACATCATGCATAGATTCTACCCTTATGCAAGCTTTTGATTTTGTATTTTGTGTAGATGATGGTTTAGCTCCTATTTGTGGTTGTGATGACAATACTTATCAGGGCTTGTGCCACTCAGGTCACAAGGGAATTACAGAATTTACATTGGGTAGTTGTGAGGAGCCTTGGTTAGCTCGAGAAGTTTCTAATG
>JAHDHV010000450.1 GCA_020631155.1 Bacteroidota bacterium
CCCAAAAGAAGGAAATGGAAGCTTGTTTGAAAAGCGACGAAAGTACGGTGATGAAAGTCATTAATATGGCCAAAGGCTTGTTTAAAATGGTGAATTCCAGTTCCTAAGTAGTTAGTCAACGTTAAAATGACGGGTTGATGTTGAGTGACTTTTGTTCCCTAGCAAGGCGCAAAACGTAGGCATAGCCAAAGCTACGGCGAGGCTTTGCAACACAGCTAGGGAGCAAAAAACGCCAAAAGCAATCGTCAATTTTATCTTGACTGACTACTAAGCTCAATCTACTGTTATTTATCAATTACTTTAGGCACTTTAATATAGGTACCATCGTGGATAGGAGCGTTTTTTAGCCCTTCCGCTTGTGTAATCAGCGTTTTTACTTCATCCTTGCGAAAAACATTGTATTCGTCATTGACATATATCAATGGCTCTACATTTTCTGTATCTAATTCACTAATTTGCTCAAAAAAACCTAGAATTTTTTCCAAATCTTGTCGAATAGCTGCTTTTTCGGCTTCGTCAAACTCTAATTTGGCTAAATTGGCTAGTCTATCAATTAAAGCATTGTCTATTTGTATCATAAGGGCAAATTTAAGGAAATATGGAAAAATATGCGTTTTTGAAGGTTAAAAATGAGTGTTTTTTTGGGTATGTTTCCAATAAGGCTAAAGAGCTAAGTAGTTGGACAAAATTAAACAACATTTAGACTTACTGTAAACGTTTAATATTGAGTTAATTATCTCAAGTCTTATGTCTCATATCTTATGTCTAGGTACTTAAAAAGCTAAAAATCCACATGCATATAGTAAAGAAAGACAATAAAACATGCCGATTTTTGGGTATGTTTCCAATACTGTACTTTTCCACTAAACAGTTCGTGGATTCTTGATTCGTATTTCGGCACTTTTTTGATAGTTGATTTCTTTTTAATAATTTGTGTAACGACCGCTTTAGCCTTCATAAACATTTAATAATCAATAAATTAAATTCATTTAGAACGCTTAAACAGTGATTTATTTTAACTAATTTCTGGACACTAATTTCTAACAGCTAAAAATCCAAAAGTCTAAATAGCTAAATATCAATTTTAGAGGCAAAGTGTTAGGAAGATAATGAAACATACCGATTTTTGACTTACAAATACTTTAAAAAAAATAACATGAAATTTTTTGATAAATTATTAGGTTCAAAGGATAACGAAGGAAATAATAAACAGTCTGCTAATGCTTTACAGTGGCAAACATTGAGTACAGAGGCGGAATTAGCAGCAATTATAGAACGTTCTGCTACAGTGCCTTGCGCCATTTTTAAGCATAGCACTCGCTGTTCCATTAGTTCAATGGCAAAGGGGCGTTTAGAACGTCAGTGGGATGTGCCACAAAATGAGTTGGAAATTTACTATTTAGACCTCATTCGCTATCGCAATGTATCCAATCGCATTGCCGAACAATTGGCAGTAGAACATCAATCGCCTCAAATTCTGCTACTTAAAAATGGGAAATGTGTATATAATACCTCTCACTCAGGCATTAATGTAGCAGATTTGAAAGCGGCTTTGTAAAGAGTGTTCAATTACCATTAATTAGGTGTAGTCTACTAACCGCGTTTGTTAATATCTGCTTCAAGTTCTGCAATTTTTTCGGATATCCACCTAGAACTGATGGCTCGGCTTTCTTGCAGTTCTTGCTTTAATTTAGCAAGTGCTTTGTCTCTAGTACGTTTGTGGCTACCACGAATACGAGCTAACTTTTGCAAAAACTTTATATTTGTTAAATAATTGGTTTTGTAAAATTTAGACATATGCTTATTTCTTTTAATAAAGGCTTTTAAGGCATCTATCGCATAAAATAAAGGCATCAATTCATCTAATTCATAGTAACATCTAACTAGGAGAATTTTGGTATCTAAATGATAGTAAGTATCATTAAATTCGACTTCTTGCATTAGTGAAATAGCTTCATTGTAATCTTTTTTGTGAAAGTGTAAATTAGCTAAGTTGTAGGTAAATGCATTTTTTCGCAGGTCTATTCTAACATAATCTCTGTATTTATAAATAAAGTCTTCTGCAAATTCCATTTCCCCTAAAAATAAAGCTATTTGCGAAATATTTTTGTAATGTTGCTCTGCAAGCACATTTTTGGGCAGTAAAATCTTTTTCTCAATAGAAATTTTATACAATTCAAATAGTTTTCCTAGATAATTAATATGTCCACTATTATATTTTCTTGCACAGTAATTGTGTCCAAAGGTATAAATATCATATAATTCATCTTCTGTAAAAAATGCAGTATGCCCATAAAGATATTGCAAAAAACCATTAAAGTGTTCTTCATTTTCACTATCTACTAAAGTCATTAAAATTTTGTAGTAAATAGCAATACTAGGTGCGGGTTCGGCTAAACTTTCTACATAAGTAATAATTTCTTCATATAAAACAGGATTTGATACATCACTTGACAATACATTCCCTGTGTTGTAGAACTCGCAGATATACTTCAGCTTATTAGAAATATAAAATACATCTAAGTTATCTATAAGACTTTTAGATAATTTATTGCGAACCTCATCACTAATATGATTACTTCTAATAGAACTAAATAAGTATTTTTCGCTATCTAATAAATATTGGTGAAAGTAATGTTTATTGTCTCGTATAACACTTTTTTGTAAAGCACCTTCCTGAAGCCGCCACACGCTATTAAAATATTTATCCAAATCTTTTTCTACATAGGCTTTTAACAAAAAAAAGTTTTTGTAGAACCCACCCTCACTTTCCTGATATTGCTGATAGGATAAAAAATTTTCTAACAATTTGGTCAAATCCGCCATCACATAGCGCAGTTTTGGCTCCTCAAAAGGCTCTTTACCAAATATTTTTGGAAAAATACGTGTTCGCTCTACTGCTTGTTCATCATAGTTAGGAGCCAATGGTTTTAGCTCATGAAATAACTTAATGACTTTCTCATTTTTGTTAAAAAAAGGAGACATAAGATAGTCATTAAATTTTTTAAGTTCCTTATTGCTAATAGTTTTTAAAATATTGATGAGCTTACTTTTATACATTTTAGAACGATTTACAATGAATATTGGGGAGCAGGGAAAACTACTGTTCTAAGTAGCTTTAAGCTAAGTAATTCTAAAATAATAAATTGGGCTAAAGCAGTCACCTTTATTATTTTGGTTTTATGGTTCAACCTATTATTTCCACATTACTAGGCATAGCTTAAACATATAAAATACTTTAAACACTATGAAGTAAAATTACATTTTTTACATTATAAAAAAAACACATAATGCATCATAAGGCTTATTATCCCCAAAAAAATGCTAAAAAAATCCCTTACAAAACTACGCAAAAAAATCTTTTTAGGCGATTTTTTTTTTACGAAAAAAAAAATAAATAACTGATTATCAACGTTTTAATTCTCACAATTACTAAAATCGGCTATCAAATTGTCCGACAAACGCCCAAAAATGTATCTGTTTTTGTGCCTTTTTTTTAAGTTATTTGTTGTGTAAACCGCATTTAATCACGAAAAAACACTAGAAACACAGACACATTACCATTGTCGCATGTTTATAGCAGTAAAGAAGTGTTAACCTATTTAAATTTATTTATGATTATGAAAGAAAGAAGTTTTACTTATTTATTGAGCCTTTTGATTGTAGCTTTATTTGCCATTAATTCGACTGCACAAGCACAAGAAAAATTTAGAAACCCTTTTCTTCGCCCTGTTATTGAAAATGTTATTAACTTTCAAACTAAAAAAACAGAGCTTGCGAACTCTTTCTACTCCTCAACACTAATTGGTGGCATGGGAGAAGTGACAAGCGGAAATGAAGACAATATTGTTGTTATTTGGCCAAATGCCTCTAACTCAGATGATATAGCTACGCCTTTGAGTAATATCCAACAAGAGGAGCATGACAAAGCAAAGCTTAACTCCTCTATAGATGTTGTTGCCTCCACAAGAAAACGTTTTAGTTTAAGTAGCAAAATCAAAATCTATCCTAATCCTGCCAATAGCTTTGTTAATATTAATGCTCAAGATGTTGGTCCTTTAACCCTTACATTGTATAATGTGGTAGGGCAAAAAGTATTTTCACAAAATTATCAAGCCTTAAATCGAGTGACCCTTCCTGTGTCGCAATATCCTTCGGGCATTTATCTGTTAGAACTAAATGCTCAAGGACAATATCACACACAAAAAATTCAAGTTAGATAGTTAGAATTAATTGTCCACAATTTTGCTCTAAAGCATTAACTTTCAGTATTTTAATTGAACAAAGAATATCTATCGTTTAATTATTGTGTAGCACTTATTATTATAAAATTACTTTAAAATACCTTAATTTAATTTTTCACAGTCTTAGAATCATTCCTTTAAATAAAGGAATGATTTTTTTTTTTGAGGAAAAGAGGCTAGAAACAGTAATGTGAGTGTGTGAAATTTTTAGCGTTTGGAGCTAAGTTGTTTTTTGGGTAGATTTTAAATGTTGCACTTTTCAACCGAATAATTTTCGCTTATTTTGACAGTTCGTGGATTCGTGATTCGTAGATTTGTGATTCGTTTATGAGGTTTTTAGTTTCTTTTTGAATGAGTTCTGTAACGGCTGCTTTAACCCTTATATTTTTTCATAAGTAACTAACAATCAAAAATTTATACATACAATAAGGTTCGAAAATTAATTTCTAATTTCTGATCTCTAATCGCTAATTTCTAGAAGCTAAATATCCAAAAGTCTAAATAGCTAAATAGCAACTTTAGAACTAAAGTGTTAGGAAGAAAATGAAGCACACCATAATTTTCAACCGAATAACTTTTGCTTATTTTAACAGGTCGTGGAGACGCAAAATTTTGTGTCTTTACAGTGCTTAGTAGTTAGTCAACGTTAAAATGACGGGTTGATGTTGAGTGATTTTTGTTC
>JAHDHV010000451.1 GCA_020631155.1 Bacteroidota bacterium
GAAATGGTCCGCTAGTAGAACATGCGCCTGCCGATTGTCCTTATTGGGGAGTTGAAGGGTTTTTGGTGAAGTATGAGTGAGTTATACCTAAAATTGCTGACTTATTGAATCAAAAGAGATGTTTTTCAAACTCGCCAAAATACTTGCTTTTTTCTATAAAAAAACCTTAATTGCAACATTGATAAGTACCAAGTACTAATTAATTATGCACAATTTTGTTCTAAAGTATTAACATTCATGATGTTAATTAAAAAAAGATTGCCATTTAATTATTGTGTAGTACTAAAACAAAGGATGTTTTGAAATGCGAATTAAATCTTTAAAAATAAAAAATAACTTCTTTGGATGGGAGTTTGAGGAAATTAATTTTTCTTCCAGCTTAACGCTTTTAGTTGGTGCCTCAGGAGTAGGAAAAACCCAAATATTGAAAGCAGTAGATGCGCTACAAAACATCATTAATGGGGGAGTTATCAATGGTTTTGAATGGGAAATCACCTTTTCTACTATTAAAAATAAGGAATTTACTTGGTCTGGAGCGTTTTCAACAGTTGAGGATAGACCGTTCCAAAGTAATGATAATTATGTAAATGGTGAAGGAATCAACAGTAAACCAATTATTCTTTCAGAAAAACTTAGAGAAAAAGGAACAGAGCATTATTTAATAGAAAGGAATAAAGATACTATAAAATTTAATGGGCAATCAATGCCTAAGTTATCTTCTAGCGAATCCTTGATCTCTATTTTACAAGAGGAAAATGTTTTTAGAGAAATTTTATTTGAATTTGACAAAATGATACTTAAAGATAATGCACATCAAAAAATAGAAACAATAGATTTTCCTGCAAGAGCATTAGAGTATTTACCTATAGTATATAATACATTCGAAAAAATAAAAAATAGTCATGAACCTATTCTAAAAAAACTTTTTATATGTTCTGTGTTAAAACTACCTATATTCAACACAATAAAAAGTAAATTTATTGATATTTTCCCCCAAGTAGAGGACTTAAATATAGAAGCAGTGAAAAGCTTTCAGGATCCAGTTTTTGGTAGAATTATGATGCTTATTCTTTCTATTAAAGAAAAATATGTTGATAAATGGATAGCTCAGGATCGCATATCATCAGGTATGATGAGAACAATTATGCATATTGCTGAACTCTATCTATCTAACGAGGGTTCTGTTATCTTAATTGATGAATTTGAAAATAGCTTAGGGGTAAATTGTATTGATGTTCTTACCGAAGATTTGGTGCATAATGATAGTGATTTACAATTCATTGCAACAAGTCATCATCCATATATTATTAATAACATTCCGTATGAACACTGGAAAATAGTGAGTAGAAAAGGCGGTCAAATTACCATTAAAAATGCGGCAGCCTATAATTTAGGTAGGTCTAAACAAGATGCTTTTATTAAACTAACGAAAATTCTTGAAAAATCAATTGCCCAATGAACATTTATTTTGTTTTTGAAGGTAAAACGGAGCCTATTGTTTACAAAGAGTGGTTTACTTTGCTTTTGCCTCAGTTGACAGAGGTAGATAATTTTGATGAAATAACAGAAAACAATTATTACTATGAAAGCGATATGGGCGTACCTGATTGTTACAATGTAGTTGTCAATGCGATTCAAGAAATTAATGAATGTCCCAATTATGATTATTTAGTTTTATTTATTGATGCAGATAGAAGTAGTGTTGAAGAAAAAAGACAAGAAGCTTATCAAACCATTTCCGACAGACTAAATGATGCTACTAGAAACTATACTTATAGGAGTTTGCCCTCCAATTGTCAATTGAAAGTGTTGGTTCAAAAAGTATGTATAGAGACTTGGTTTTTAGGGAATAGAAAGTTTTTTGTTCGTCAACCTCAAAGTGAGTTGCTAAAAAAGTACATTGAATATTATGATGTGAGTAGCTTCGATCCTGAGCTTTTAGCAGATGAGTTTGAACAAAATCAAGAAGGCACAGCGCAAATTTTTGGTTATAGTACTAAAGCTCTTTTTCATGAAAGCTATCTTAGAGAAATTTTTAAAGAGCGATTAAAAGGAATCAGTTACAAAAAAAGCAGACCCAAAGAAGTACAAAAAATCACTTATCTTAAACAACTCCTTGCTCGCATTAAAGACAATCCCGAACATTTACTTAGTTTTCAGGAGTTTATCAATTTTTGTAAAAAAATACGAGTGTGAGTAGTGCTAAATCTATAGTTGGACATATCTTCACTAAAAAAAATATACAAGTAACAAGATTGTGATAACTGCCATTTAACACTAAATGGAAGTCAGTATCACATTGATTTAAAAAAAACTTCCCCTTCCTGAAACCTTCCACCAATTTTTTATGTATATAAGGTACGAAAGCAACTCTTTACTTTAATGAATTGCTAATAGGATTAAATCATAAAAATAATAAACAACTATGAATTTGACTAAAAATCAAATGACCGTACTCTCCATTTTAACACAAGGAGATGCCTACGGTCTGGAGATTGTAGATAAGGCTAAAGAAAGTGGCGTTTCTCTTTTGCTAGGTAGCTTTTACAATATTGCTCGAAAATTGGAAAATGAAGGCTTGGTAGAAAGCAGAATGGGCGAAACAACCGCCGAAAGAGGAGGTAACAGACGAAAATACTACAGCATTACAGCGAAAGGACAAAGAGCCTTAAAAGAAGCTCAATTAGAATTGGCGCGCCTCTGGAAATGGACGGATTTTATTCCAAAGTTAAATTTGGATTTAAATTTTGTGTTTAAAACAGCTGTAATACTTTTTGTGCTTTTGTTTGGATTTCAGATGGAAAGTTATGCTGGTATATTAGAGGGTTTAAAAGACTCACTAAATGATATTAGCATTATATATTATAGTTTCATAAAAGCATTCACTGGCAATATATCTGTAGGGATAATGGTAATTCTATGTCTAACATTTAGCTTAATATTAATATTATACATAATGAATTTATTATTTAAACTAATACATAATTCAATATCATATTTATTACTAAATGAACAACAACCAACAAATAAATTTGAGAAAATTCTCAAATACTACGAATGTTTACTTCCTAAAAAAATAGGTGGTCAAGAACGAGAGGAAGTTATTGGTGATTTAATGGAGTTGTATATTATGAAGAAACAAGAGGGCATTAATCGCATATGGTTGGGTTTTTCTATGGGTTTTCAAATGACTTACATATTTTTGTATATGTTGTTTAGTATTGTGCGTTCTACTCAAAAAACAATGCTTTAATGGGTTCATCTAAAAAAACTTTAACTCATGCAAAAAATAAATCAACCTTTATCAAACGTTCAATCTCTTGCCAAAAAAGCCATTCAAGCAGCCAATAAAGTTTGGGATGAAAAAGGCTGGACAGATGCGGATGTAGATCGAATGTTGAACACTAAAATGAGGAAATCAGGCAAATAAATCAACTTCAATCATGCTTTTCCCCCCAACAACCCTATCCTTTTTCCAAAAACACATTGCTCAAAAACCAACTCTTGACAGTATCAATCAACAGTTAGAAGTAAAAACAGGCATTATTAGTTTTTTTGAAAATACCGAAGCATGGGAAAGCTTTATTGCTGATATTCAAGCATTTAAGCAAGATATAGTTGAGCCTGAGCGAGCAGCTTATGGCGATTTTCAGACACCGCCTAGCTTGGCTTTGGCTGTTTGTAAATACCTTCAACAAAAAAATATACAACCAACTATTTTATTAGAACCAACTTGTGGAAAGGGGCATTTTTTGGTGCAGGCTTTAGCAACTTTTGATTCTTTAAATTGCATTTACGCCATAGAAATTTACCGTCCTTATATTTTAGAAGCAAAATTAAATATTCTTCATTTTTATTTACAAAATGAGCATTCTCCAAGCTGCAAAATACATTTTTTTCATGCCAATATATTCGATTTTAACTTTGCACAGCTTCAAAAACAACTACAAACTAAGGAGCAATTATTGATATTGGGCAATCCGCCTTGGGTGACTAATGCTAAGTTGAGTACATTGGACTCTGATAACTTGCCGCCTAAAAGTAACTTCAAACAATTGACTGGTTTAGATGCCATTACAGGTAAAAGTAATTTTGATATAGCCGAATACATCAGCATTTTATTACTTCAACATTTTTCAGGTCAAAAAGGACATTTCGCGCTCTTGCTAAAAAATAATGCGATTAAAAACCTTGTTTGGGAGCAGAAAAAACGTCAAATTCCCATTGCTCACTTAGAAAAAGCGGTGATTGATGCCAAAAAGGAGTTTAATGTAGCGACCGCTGCTTCCCTTTTTTATGCTCAATTGAAACAAACAGCCGCTACTACTTGCTTAGAAAAAGATTTTTACGAAAATGAAAAAACAATGCAAACTTTCGGCTGGGCGGCCAATCAACGATTCGTGTCAAATACAGCGATCTACCAAAAATATCAGGCAATTGATGGGCAGTCTCCTTTTGTATGGCGGTCAGGAATGAAACACGATTGCTCAAAGGTCTTTGAATTGACTAAACAAGATGGGCAGTATCAAAATAAGTTGAAGGAGCGTTTTGATTTGGAGGAAAATTTAGTTTATCCCATTCTAAAAAGTTCTTTCCTAAAAAAAGCAGTTATTGAAGATTCAGATAGATTTGTCATTATTACTCAGCAAAAAATCGGGCAGTCTACCGCTTATATTCAAATACAATATCCACAAACTTATGCTTATCTAAAGCGACATGCTGATTTATTAAACAACAGAAAATCAGTTATTTACAAAAACAAACCACCATTTTCTATTTTTGGAATCGGCAATTATAGTTTTCAAAAGTATAAGGTAGCCATTTCAGGTTTATACAAAAAGGGAACATTCAGCTTAATATTACCTAAAGCAAATAAGCCCATTTTATTAGATGATACTTGTTATTTTTTAAGTTTTGACGAACTCA
>JAHDHV010000452.1 GCA_020631155.1 Bacteroidota bacterium
AGCCAAATATCTAAAAAGCTAAAAAGCCAAATATCTAAAAAGCTAAAAAGCCAAATATCTAAAAAGCTAAAAAGCCAAAAAGCAATGCTAACATTAAAGTAAGTAACTAGACAAAATTAAACAATCATTGGATTTCTCATAAATTGTTAATAGTGAGTTAATTATCTCAAGTCTTATGTCTCATATCTTATGTCTAGGTACTTATTAGGAGTAATCTCAAACATATTGCTAATTTACCATTGTCTAGTTTAGCTTCACATATTATCCTATTGAGTTTTTTCTTCTTTTTTACGCCAGTAGCGCATTAAGCCCGCTACACTCATCCATGAGGGATTAGCAGCTTCATAATAGGGCAAATCACTTTGCGGAACGCCAAAATCTAATAGTTGTTGCTGAACAAATGCCTGAAAATCAGGAGTAATAAGCTTTTTATCAGCCCTTTCTTCCCATTTAGGTTTCATCCAATTTGCCCAAGTCAACAAGGTTTTTTCTAAATCTTCTAAATGAGTATTTACATTATCAATTGAACCGAAATGCGTTAAATACACATGTTTTAGGTCTAAATTCTTAATCAAGGCAATAGACTTTTGCCAATCCTCTACGTGAATATCTGGCGGTGGGCAAGGCGGCACAACCATTCCATTGTTAATTTTTACCCCTGCTACATCGCCCGCAAACAAGGCATCTCCTATTTGCCAAGCAATATGATGAACCGCATGTCCGGGAGTATGCCATGCATTTACCACTAAATCGCCGATAGTAATGGCCTCGCCATGAGGAACCGCCCTAAGTTGGGTTTCTGGAATGGCTTTCATTTGTCCCCAAAGTCTATCCATATGTTCTTTGTAAATGCGCTGTGCCGAAGCCATCAATTTAGAAGGGTCAGCAAGGTGTTTATAGCCAAAAGGATGCACATAAATGGTCGCTCCATGCTCGGCGAAGGCCCAGGCTGCCCCTGCATGATCAAGATGAATGTGAGTTAAAAATACATGTTGAATATCACTAATGGAGTAGCCTTTTTGCTGTATCAATTGCTCTAAACGGCTAAAAGTGGAATGAGGTCCTGTTTCAATGAGTATCGGCCCTGCTGGGCTTTCCATTAAAAAGGTAGCAATTGTTTGTTCTAATCCCAAAAATTGGGTATCTAATATATGTATTGAGTTTTCCATTACTTTATTTTATTTTTGCTGTTGTTTTGTAGCTTTTTAGCCCCTTGATATAAACTGTTCGACTTGGATAGGTTGAAAAAAACCATTTTAGCACAAAAATGATTCGCATAAAGGAAGTCTATTAAAAATCTCATATCTCATATCTCATATCTCCTATCTCTCGTCTAATTAAGCCCTATCAATTTTTAGTTCTTTTTTATAACCTCTGAGAAAATCAGGAGTACTCATGCGTTTTTTACCTGCTAGTTGCAGCATTTTTACATCAATAAAACCATCGCAACTTGCAATGTGCAGATAGCTTTCTGCGTCTGTTAAAATAGTGCCTACTTGATGTAGATGCTCCGATAAAATTTTTTCTGTTTGAAAAATTTTCAATATTTTGCCATTAACTTTGGTGAAGGCGGCAGGATAAGGCGACAAACCTCTAATAAAATTATGTAAGGTTGTCGTATCTTGTGTCCAATCAATTTCGCACATAGACTTGTGAAGTTTGGGAGCAGCTTTAAAGTCGCCTATTTTCGGTTGTGCTGTCTGCGGATAATCTCCTGACTCTATGGCTTTTACCGTTTTTAACATCAATTCTGCCCCCAAATACATCAATCGGTCGTGTAACTGACCAGCAGTTTCATTGTCTCCAATGGGGGTTTTGCTTTGAAAAATCATTTTGCCTGTGTCTATTTTCTGTTCAATGAAAAAGGTAGTTAAACCAGACTCTGCTTCTCCATTGATTACCGCCCAATTAATTGGGGCAGCGCCGCGATAGTTGGGGAGCAATGAGCCGTGCAAATTGACACAACCGAGTGGGGGCATTTCAAAAACAACGGCAGGTAACATGCGAAACGCAACTACAACTTGCAAATCAGCGTTTAATTGCTTTAACTGTCGAATAAAGGAGCGACTTTTCAGGTTTTTGGGCTGTAAAATAGGCAAATTATGGGCTAAAGCGTACTTTTTTACAGCAGATTGCGACAGCTTTTGCCCACGTCCAGCAGGTTTATCAGTTGCTGTAATTACTGCTACAATCTCATAGCCATTTTGCACTAAAATATCTAAGGAAGGTACAGCAAATTCGGGCGTACCCATAAATATGATTTTCATGTTATTGATTTTTCAAAACTAATTAGCTTAGACTTTTGGATTTTTAGCTAACTGATATTAGAAATCAGTTAGCTAAATACCCAATACAGTAAACATTCAAAAAAACCCCTACTAAGTGCCAAGCACTATTTAATTGTGCACAATTTTGTGCTAAAGTATTAGAAATGAGGAGTTTAGTCTTTTACTATTGTAACATTAATTTTGTCTAGGTACTTATAAGCTAATTAGTTAGTTAATTTACTATTTGAAATTTAACCTAAGTAATTCTATAATAATAAGTGGTATGTTTCAAATGCTGCACTATTCAACCAAACAGTTTATGCTTATTTTAACAGTTCGTGGATTAGTGATTAGTAGATTAGTGATTCGTTTTTGGACGTTTTTTACTGATTGATTTCTTTTTGGGTGTTTTCTGTAACGAAGGCTTTAGCCGTTATAATACTATAAAAATCAAAAGCTTATATCCATTAGGGAAATTAAAAAGTGATTTATTTTAACTAACTTATGATCGCTAATTTCTAACAGCTAAAGAGCCAAAAGGCTAAATATCTAAATAGCAATTTTAGAAATAAAGTGTTAGAAAGAAAATGAAACATACTTAATAAGTTGAACTAGTCGCCTTTATTATTTTGTCTTGTACTTCGTTGAAAAGCCTCGCCGTAGCTCCACTATGACTACGTTTTTCGCCTCGTACAATTTAAAATCATTGTGGCTTTATGGTTCAATTTACTATTTCCGCATTACTAAATAAAACAAAGCCTTCTTTGATAGGCAAAAATAGTTAAGGACAATTAGAAATAATAATTTTGATAGTAGAGATGTGAAAGGCAAAGCCAATTCGTGAATTATCTTATGCATTGGAAAATTTTCAACACCTATCTAAATATCTGACTACTACATAACTAAGTACTTAGACATAAGATTTAAGACATGAGATAATTAACTCACTATTAATGATTTATGACAAATTTAATAGTTGTTTAATTTTGTCTAGTTACTTAATCTCTAAAAGCTAATTTCTCTACAACTTAGACATTTTTAAAAACAAAATACATATGGAATCTTCTGAATTAATATTACTGGTTATAGCTGGAATCATCGGCTTATTTATTTTGGTGCGTATTGCCAAAACACTGTTTAAAGTCGCTTTTATTGCGCTATTTGCTTTAGGTGCTTATTATTTATGGACAAGTGGCAGTGTAGACGGCTTGATTGAACCGACTATGGAGAGTATGTTTAAAAATACAACGATAACAGAATTGATGGACAAGCACTGTTCGCCTTCTAAAAAGGATGGCATGAAATGTCAATGTATTGTAACACCTGTTTATAATGATTTAAACATGCGTTTTTCTAAAACAGAATTAACTCAATTGGAGCAGAATAAAAAACGCATGGTTGAAGAAATGATGAGCAGTATGAAAACCCAAAAGAAGGAAATGGAAGCTTGTTTGAAAAGCGACGAAAGTACGGTGATGAAGGTGATTAATATGGCTAAAGGCTTATTTAAAATGGTAAGTTCCTAATTTTTGCGATAGCCTAAACAGTTAAGTGCCAAGCACTAATTAATTGTGCATAATTTTATTCTAAAGTATTGACGTTCATTGTTTTAATCAAACAAAGAGTCCCGTTTAATTATTGTGTAGTACTTATTTATCAATCACTTTAGGCACTTTAATATAGGTACCATCATGTAGAGGAGCATTTTTTAGCCCTTCTGCTTGCGTAATAAGCGTTTTGGCTTCATCCTTGCGAAAGACATTGTATTCGTCATTGACATATACTAATGGCTCTACTGCCTCTGTATTCAGTTCACTAATTTGCTCAAAAAAGCCCAGTATTTTTTCCAAATCTTGTCGAATCGCTGCTTTTGTAGATTCATCAAACTCTAGCTTGGCTAAGTTGGCCAATCGGTCAATTAAAGCATCATCTATTTGTATCATGTGGGCAAATTTAAGGAAATATCTAATGCCAGACCGAAAATGGATAGCTGAAAGTTGAAAATTGTTGTGCCATAAGAGCCTGTCTTGATTTTATCCATTGACTTAAAAAAAACAAAATCAAGCCAACCTCTTATGGTTCAACTGATTATTTCCGCAGTACAAAAAAGGTGTATTCCTTAAAGATAGACTGTTTTTCTTGACAACATTAAATTAGGAATATATTTTATATCACTCCTAACACTTTAATGGTAACATGGCTTTTTGGCTTTTTAGATATTTAGCTTTTGGGGCTTGGCACTTAGCTTCTAAAAATCAGCGATTTAACTTCACTTTATTATATTTAAAAAGAAATTAACTATCAAAAAAGTGCCGAAATACGAATCGCTAATCTACTAATCACGAATCCACAAGTTGCTAAAATAGCTACAAACTGTTTGGTGGAAAAGTACAGGATTTGAAACATACCAGTTTTTTCGCGTCTAATGCCCCTTGCACCTATATGTAATAATTATTATTAAGCAGTAACAAGAAATGTTGGCGGCATTTTTATATTTTTGCAAATAAATACCATTCCATCATTCTAGTATATAGGAAGTATTACTTCATTGATAACTTCTTGTTGCTGGTTAATTCAACATCTGTCTGTGAGTAATTAAACATCTAGCTATTGCTGGCCGGAGCTGGCAAAACCACTTTAGCCG
>JAHDHV010000453.1 GCA_020631155.1 Bacteroidota bacterium
CCTTTCCAAGTATAGGAACCGAAATTGCCAAGTGTACCGATACCGATAATATATAAAATGTGCAAAAATTGCGAAGGTAAAAATAGCCATAATAATTTATTTCGCTTGAAAAAATACGCTCCGCTTCCCAAAAATAGTAAATCTACTAGAGCTTTTAGCAAAAATTGAATAAGAAATAATTTTCCTAGACTGATAAGACCGCAACAAGCTGCTATCAAATTAATCACCATTGTTATGTTAAAAAAGTAAACTCCTGCCAAAAGAATCGTAATACGTTTATCTTTGTATTTAGCGGTTTTAGAAGCCCAACGCAGGCGTTGTTGTACAAAACTATAGAAGGTCGGTTGGGGGTAGCTGAAAACGGTGGCGGCACGACTTTTTAAAAAACGAATGCTATTCGGGTAGCGGTCAGCTATTTTATTCATCAACAACATATCATCGCCCGAAGCAATGTCGTCAATGCCTTTGAAACCTTCAACCTCGTAGAAGGCTTGGCGTTGGTAGGCGAGATTGGCACCATTGCACATATTGGACAAGCCCATGCCAACAGACGCACCTGTTGCGATGATCATGCCCATAAAGTCGAGGGTTTGAAATCGCTGGAAAAAGGTCTGCTCGCCTGTGAAACAAACGGGGGCAGCAATCAATTTTGGCTGTTCTTTTTCGTATAGGCGCGCTATGTGATGCAGCCATAGACCATTCATTTTACAGTCTCCATCAGTAGTTACGATTAATTCCTGTTGGGTGTGGGCAATGGCAAGTTCAATGGCTTTCTTTTTATAAGCATTTAAAACGCTGCTTTCAGGGAGGAGTTCGGCGAGTTTGAGGAGTTGTAAATTTGGGTATTGTTGTTTAAAATTTTCAACAATTTCAGGCGTTTGATCGGTAGAATGGTCATCTATAACAATCACCTCTAACAAATGCGCTGGATATTGTTGTTCTAATACGGATTGTAAACAGTCGCCGATATGTGTTGCTTCATTGCGGACTGGAATGATGACGCAAATGCTGGTTGTTGGTATTTTGGGGGAAAATTTTTGCGTGGGTAGCCGATGCCAACCCCAAACATATAGTAAAATGAGGCTGCTGTATAGAAGGCTTAGGAAAATGCAAAGGATAGTCCACATATGTTTGAAATTGTTGATTGATAGGGGCGTAAAAATCGGTATTTATGGCAATCAGCCGCCTAACTCCTAACTTCGAGGATACTGGTACCGCTATTGCCTTTGACGACTTGAATTTGGGTGGTGATGCGCTCTTTTAGGGCTTCAACATGGGAAATGATACCGATGGTTTTGCCGTTGGCTTGCAGATTTTCGAGGGTGGTGACCGCCATATCAAGGGTTGCAGAGTCGAGCGTACCGAAACCTTCGTCAATAAATAGGGATTCGATGCTTGTGTTGCGACCTGCCAAATCGGATAGCCCCAAAGCGAGTGCAAGGCTGACCAAAAAGCTCTCGCCACCCGAAAGCGTTTTCATTGGGCGTGTTGCATCGGCTTGGTAGGTGTCGATAATTTCGAGCTCTAGCTCCGTTTTTTCATCCTCCGACTTGCGGATTTTGTAGCGTTCATTGAGTTTTTGCAAGTGTCGATTCGCCAATTGTACGAGTCGCGCAAGGGTCAATCCTTGTGCAAATTTGCTGAATTTATGCCCATCCGCCGAGCCAATGAGTTCGCGCAAATTGTCCCAACGCTTCCACTCTTTTTGTTGTTTTTCTAACTGCTCGGTCAACTGTTTGAATTTCGCGACTAGGCCTTGATGTTGTTGTAAAATAAAATCCAACTGCCCGATTTTCTGATTCAGTTCTGCTTGTTCTTTCTCTTTTTGTCGCTGTAATTCCTGTAGTTCTGTTAGTCCTAGCTGAATGGTAGCAGCTTTTGTTTGGGCTGTTGCTTGCTCGGCTTTGCTGTCTTTTAGGGCTTTGTTGATTTCGGTTAATTGCTTGTCTAAAGTTTGTTTTTTGCTTTGTATTTCTTGTAATTCTTCTGGCTCTAAAATCTTACTTTCCAAAGCCATTGGATTGTCAAAGCCTGCGGCACGAATATCGTTGATAAAGGTTTCTTCAAAATGCATAAATCGCTCATTATGTGTTTCTCGTCTAAATCTTAATTGCGCCAATAGCTCCTCTTTTTGAGCGTAATATTTATCTGCTTTGTTAAATAAGTCCTGTTGCTCGTCTAATTTTTTCTGTTGTTTTTTCACCAAATTAACCCAATGTTCACGCTCTTTTTTGGGGTCTTTGTATTGAAAATTAACGGCTGTTTCTGCACGTTCTTTTTGCCATTGCGCTATATTTTGTTGGTCAGTCTGTAGTTCTTGAGTTAATTGTTTTTCTTCACTTAATTTGTTTTTCAAATCACTTTCTAATGCTTTTAATTCAGCCTGTAATTTGGTGAGGGAATGGGTTAATTGCTCTTTTTGTTGTTGGTTTTGCTCATAGGTTTGAAGTTGTTGTTGCAGTTTGTTTTGTAATTTTTTTTGTTGGTTAAATGGTGGTAATTTTTCGCCGTATTTGTCTAGTAAATTGCTTAGGTCTTGTTGTTGTATTTGAATGGCTTTTTGTTGATTAACTTTTTCTTCTTGACTTTGCTGTAATTGCTGTTCTACATTGTTTAAATCATTTTGCTGTTGCAATAGCTCTTTATCCGTCTTGCTGTATTTTTCTTTGTAATGAGCAATCACACCCTTTAGTCTTTCTAATTCATGTTCCTGCGCTTTTATTGCCTTTAATTCCTTTTCTTTTTGATTAAATTTTTGCTTTAGATCAGCAATTATATTCTCCAGATTATCAACATTTTGAACTTCATTTTCTAAACTTAATTCTTGGTTTAGTTTTTGAAATTTTGCTTTTAGTTCATCAATTTCCTGTGTTAATATTTTACCATTTTTTACAATATTGTCTAGCTCTGCTTGTAGTTTGCTTGTCGCTTTTTCATTCTTTAATAATTGCTGTGCGAGTTGCTTAACAGCCCTTTCCTGTTGCTGCAATTTTTGCTTTGTTTCGGGAGCTTTATTGGCATATTTTCCTTCTACAAAAGGGTGAGTTGTAGACCCACAAAGCGGACAAGTTTCTCCAGCTTTCAGCGTATGACGGTCTTGCTCATATTTCGCAATCCGACTTTCTAATTCATAGGTATACTTTAATTCCTCCAACTTTTTTTGCCCTTCTTCCTCCTGCACTTTTAGCTCTGCAATTGTTTGTTCTAGTACTGTTTTGTTGGCTTTTATTTTTTTGTATTGTTTTCTAAATCCAATTCGTTTGCTCTCTTTTTGTTGATGTGTTTTAGCAATATCCAATTGCTGTTTTAAGCGTTCAATGCGCGGTTGAAAGCTCATCACTTCTTTTTCCAAAGCTTCTTTATCTACCTTTTTGCGTTGAGTTTGCAGTTCTTTTTCATTTTTTTCTTCTAATGCCAACATGTTTTTGTGCGAACCCAACTGCTTTTGTAAGAATTGTACTCGATCTTTAAATACCTTTCTTGCATCCCTTGCTTCTAAAATGATTTTTTCTCGCTCTTGAATGTATTGCTGCTTTTCTTTTACATCGCTTAAATATTTGTTAATGAGTGGAATATCTGCTTTTAACTGAACAAATACTTGATGCTTTTTTAGCCAATTTTCTAATGTTTTTTGCTGCTCTTGGGATTTATTAAAGCTTGTGGTTTTGCTTTGTTGGGCTTGTTGTTGTTGTGAAATTTGTTGTTGTAAAGCTTTTAGACGCGCTTGTTCTTTGTTAATTTGTTGCTGTTCGGCTTGAATTTTATGATCGAGGGCTAGGGCTTTTTCGATAAATGGTTCGGCAGTCGCTTGTTGTTGTTTGGCATTTTCCAAAGTAGTTTTTACGCCACTTTGCTCTTGTCTAGCATCTTGCACCTTTATCTTAAGTAGCGGCACTTCTTTCTCTACCGTTTCAATCTCCTGTTGTACGCTTTGCCGTTGCTCCATCCCCGATTTTAACTCCCCTAATTTTGCATGGAAGGGCAATGTTTTTTCGTGTTCTTTTAGGCGTTCAAAATCTGTTTGAAGGGCGGTTTGTTGTGTTTGAGTATGGCTTAATTGCTGTTCTAAATCGCTTATTTTTTGGGTAAATTTGGCTAAACTTTGCAATAAAGTCGTCTGTTCTTGATACTGTTTAAGTTCTTGGGCAATGCTTTTGCTCTGCGTTTTTTGCTCTGCCAATTGATTTTTGTAAGCTACTTGTTGCGTTTCATTTAATAGTTGACTGTGATCTAGTTGCCCTTCTAATTGCTCTAATTGTTGTTTTTCTGCTTTTGTTTTTTCGTAGGCTGCTTTAGAAATTTCAGAATAAATTTCCGTTCCTGTGATGCGTTCTAGGAGTTCGCCTCTTTCGTTTTCTTTGGCTTTTAAAAAGGCTGCAAAATCGCCCTGCGATAACATGACAGAGCGCATAAACCTATTGTAATCCAGTCCAGTAAGTGCCTCTACCCTATTTTTTACTTTAGCTATTCTATCCTCTAAAATTTTCCCTGTTTTTACATCTGCTAACTCCATTTTGGTAGGCTGCAATTTGCCTTTCGGTTTGTTGCGTGCCCTTCGCAAATGCCATTTAGAACGGTATACTTTTCCGTCTGCTTCAAATTCGACCTCCGCAAAAGTTTCGCCTGTATGTCGTGTCATAATGTCTACGGGATTATCGTTGCTGTGCCGATGTACCCGACCGTAAAGGGCTACTGTAATCGCATCCAAAATGGTGGTTTTGCCTGCTCCCGTTTCGCCTGTAATGGCAAATAAGCCTGCTTCCGAAAAGGGCGATTCGTCAAAGCGAATTTCGTGCTTGCCTTTGAGGGAGTTGATGTTTAAAAATTGGACGGATAAGATTTTCATATTTAATTAGAAATTGGAAATTACGAAT
>JAHDHV010000454.1 GCA_020631155.1 Bacteroidota bacterium
TCTTTCTCCAAAATAGGCTTATTTTCAGGGATTCCTAAAAATTCAAGGACATAGGGTTCTTTAATAATGTCCCCAGCTTGTGTGATGGTCTGCCCTTCTTCTGCTAGTTTTAATATCTGCTGTTTATTTATTTTTCCTTTAGAAAGTAGTAATCTTTCAAATAGAGAGCTATTAATTTGCCTTTTTAATTCTGTGACTGACCATCTAGCATCTATAACTTCTTTTTCATAAAAAGCTCTTTCTGATTCATCCTCTATAGAGACCAATTCACAAATATGGCTCCAGCCAATCTGCTTAGATAGTGATTGATAGTCTGGATATTTGAGGAAAAAAGACCGCATATTGTGTAAATTTGCCCTTGAAAAACCTTTGCCAAGTTGCTGACTTAATTCCTTTGACAAATTCAATATCAACTGTCTAGTAGAAACTGTTCCAAGCTGTTCCAACTCCACAATTATTTTTCCAATTTCCCAATAAGTGTGTATCAACTCCTGACTAACCGCTTTTTCTGCTTTTCTTTTAGATTGATTAACAAGCGTTTTTATATTTTGAATAATAGGAGTTAAAGAAACTTCATTTTTTTTAGGTTTCATAATTGTTGATTAAATATGTTTGATAGTCCAGTGCAGCTACCAATAAAAACACAAAATAGAAAATATAAGTTCCTTTTGCAAAAGAAGAAAGATTTAACAGACAATATTTTTCGTTAAAAAATTTCAAATCGCACTTTCCCTACAACACCCCCCCCATTATTTTGTAAAATCCATAGAATCCCCTAAATTTACTTTTTCCCGAAAAAATACCAATCCAACAATTACCCAACTATATGCAAATAACCGATACGCAACTACAAGCTTTAACTGCCATGTGTAATGCCGTGATTCCAAACATTGAACAGGCAAATGATAAGGATGGCTACTGGAAGCGAAAAGCAAGCGATTTTGATGTTCCAAATAAAATGATTGAAATGGTTGCACAGTTAACAGAGGAGGAGCAAACCGAATTTAAGCGATTAGTTTGGTTGTTAGATAGCCGATTGCTGGGTTTAACTTGGTGGAATACGCCCAAAAAAGCGGTTGATTTAACACAGGAACAACGGGAACGCCTGCTCCGAACATGGTCGCTTAGTCGCCTGCCTGATTTGCGAAAAGCCTATGCTACGCTAAAAAAATTAACTTGCTTCATCTACTTTTCCGATTCCAAAGAAGAAGAGGACAACCCCAACTGGCCAGCAATTCAATATCCCGGCCCGATTGAAAAAGAAAAGGTGACTTATGACAAATATCTCGCGCCTTTAATCTTGGATAATCAGGAGAAAATGAGTTGTGATGTGGTGATTGTTGGCAGTGGGGCGGGGGGTAGCGTAATGGCAGCAGAATTAAGTCGAAAGGGGAAAAAGGTGATTGTGGTGGAGAAAGGGGCGTATGTAAAGGAGGAGGAGATGAATCAGCGAGAGTTGCCCATGATTCGGCGAATGTATGAACGACAGGGGGCTTTGGTCTCCAAAACAGCTGGAATGACGATTTTTGCAGGCAGTTGTGTTGGTGGCGGTACTACCATAAACTGGGCAGGTTCGTTTCGTACCCCTGATTATGTATTGCAAGAGTGGGCGGAGGAATTTAAAAATCCTCAATTTATTGAAAAAGATTACGAAAAATGTTTTGAAGCCATTGAGCAGCGAATGGGTGTCAGTACCAATTTTGCGATACATAATCCTCAAAATCAAGCCCTAGTTGATGCTTGTGAAAAGTTGGGCTACCATCATGCCAAAATTCGACAAAATGTTCGGCAATCCTCAGTAGCACAAACGGATACCCTAAAGCCGTTGAGTTATACAAGTTTGGGAGATGTGTATAGAAGCAAACAGTCTGCCCCTGTTTCCTTTTTGCAAGATGCGACTGATAATGGTGCAATTATTTTAGCCAATACTGAAGTCAAGCGTATCACTTTTGCCAAAGGAAAAGCAACAGGCGTAATTGCCTACCAAACAAATGCAAAAGGACAACAACAGCGCATTCGCATTAAAGCCGAGCAGGTTGTAGTGTCGGCAGGAACGATTCATACGCCTGCCTTGCTGATGCGTAGCGGATTGGTACATCCCCAAATTGGGCGCAATTTATACCTGCATCCTGTGGCTCCTGTCAGTGCCTTTTATCAGCAGCCGATTGAAGGGTGGTATGGGTCTATTATGAGCGCAGTTAGCAATGAATTTGCTCGTTTAGATGGCAATTTTGGCTTTAAAATAGAAAGTCCGCCTTTACATAGTGGCGTGATTGCATTGGTGTTGCCTTGGAGTTCGGGGAAGCAGTTTAAGGAAGATATGCGGAGGATTAGGAATGTAGCTTGCTTTTTTCCGTTGGTTCGCGATAAATTTGGTGGGCAAATTAAGTTAAATAAGAAAAAAGAAGCTGTAATTCACTATAAATTAAGCAATTACGATAAAAAACATTTACTAAAAGGAATTGAAGAATGTATAAAATTGCACGCCGCCGCAGGAGCAGAGGAAATTGGGATTATGCACAATCAACAAGAATTATGGCGAGCAGAGCATGATAATTTACAAGCTTATTTACAAAAAGTACAACGCAAAAAATGGGTAGATAATTACTTTGGATTATACAGCGCGCATCAAATGGGGACTTGTAGAATGGGTGGGAATGAAAAAGCTTGCCCTGTAAAACCAAATGGCGAAACTTGGGAGTATAAAAACTTATTTGTCGCCGATGCCAGTGCTTTTCCACGCTGTAGCGGAGCCAATCCGATGCTGTCTATTCAGGCATTAGCCCATTATATTGCACAGGAGATGAGTTAATTGCCAATTATGAATTGTGAAAAGTGTATTCTGCAACGACAGCTTTGAGTGTGTCAGAAAAAGAGGGATTTCATATAATAATTATTGCTCTTAGCCTTTAAAAGTTTCCCTTTCCCTACGTTTGTTTCTTTTTTACTTGATAAAATAGTAAGGACGTAATGCATTACGTCCCAACAATCAAGACAGTGAAATTTTTTTGCTAAAAATCTCATTCACAGCTAAAATCTCCTAAGGTGATACTCTTTTGCCAAAATCAAAATAAAGACCTGATAATCAAATATTTAAACTTTAAAGATAGATTAGTCGGCTCTTAAATTCCGTATCACTACGGATATTTTTTAACGCTGTTCATTCCATTAGGGAAATTAAAAAGTGATTTATTTTAACTAATTTCTAACAGCTAAACAGCTAAACAGCTAAACAGCTAAACAGCTAAACAGCTAAACAGCCAAAAGGCTAAATAGCAATTTTAGAAATAAAGTGTTAGGAAGGGAATGAAACATACTTTTTTTCCAAAATAAAATCAGCGAATAGTAAGATATATATTTAGTTGTCATGAATTAATTACTAATTTTTGAAAACTAAGTAGTTGGACAAAATTAAACGACATTTGGATTTGTAATAAACTATTGATAGTAAGTTAATTATCTCAAGTCTTATGTCTCATATTTTATGTCTAGGTACTTAAATAGCAATTTTTATGTGATTTGACTACATACGTTTTGCATATAAGTTTCGGCTAACTTTACTGGAAACTAGAGTGATTTCTTGTTGATTGATTTGGACTAATAGGGAGTCATCATAAGTGTGTTTGCGAAGGATTTTTAGGTGCGTATCTAAGACTAATTTCTGTTGTTCAAGGTATCGTAAAAATTCAGGGCTGTGTTCTTTTACGCCTACAATAACGCCTTGCTCGCCTTCTTTAAAGTCGCATAATTCTATGCTATCGTTGTGATAAGTGATATTGCCATCTGCATCGGGAATGGGGTCGCCATGAGGATCGAAGCGTGGATACTGCAAAAATTTATCTAAACGTTGTGTTAATTCGTCAGAGGAAATATGTTCTAGCTGCTCTGCAATTTCGTGAACTTCGTCCCATTTAAAATGTAATTTTTCCAGTAAAAAAACTTCCCACAAGCGATGCCTGCGAATTAGTTTTTTGGCTAAAAATAAACCTTTCTCCTTTATTTTCACTCCTTTATATCTTTGGTAAGTTACCAACTCTTTGTCAGATAGGCGTTTGAGCATATCTGTTACAGAGGCAGCTTTGGTGTTCATGGCATGGGCAATGCTATTGGTATTGATATGTGCATCTTCTTCTAGCTTTTCGCCTAATTTATAAATAGCTTTTAAATAATTTTCCTCTGTAGGAGAAAGTGTAGACATGGGTGATTAATTTGTGATTCGTTGATTCGTGATTCGTAACGTGTTGAGCCACGATTGTTGGAGATACAAAATTTTGTGTCTTTACAGAATAGATTGATAATTAATAAAAATAAAACGACATAATAAGCTTACTATTAACTTATTATGTCGTGTTTGACTGGACTTTTAGTGACTATTAACTATTAGTTTGTTCAACAAATTGATAATGACATAATATAATGTCTTTTTAATTTACGCTATTTTTTCGAGCATCAATAAAGCTTTTAACAAAGGCAACTAAGGCAATAACCGAAGTAACGATCATGGCAATAGTTCTGAATAAACCGCCTGCTTCGCCTTTGGCCAAGGCTTTTGGTAATCTCATGCCTAACATAGCGAGCAAAATCAACAGGGTTAGAACGACTGCTACATGGGCAATGACTTTATTTTCTTTCTGAACACCGGGGTTGCAAAATGCTAATAATGCGCCAAATACAACGGGAATTAAGGCGGTAAAGGAACTCATTCCAATGGCAAGAAAGCCCCAAAATCCCATAATGATTAATACGGCTGCGTTTAACATATTTGCCTTGTGTGGCTGTAACATAATTGTGTATTTTTATTAGTGATTAAGTAATTGTTTAGATATAAGATATAAGATATAAGATATAAGATATAAGATATAAGATATAAGAT
>JAHDHV010000455.1:0-4681 GCA_020631155.1 Bacteroidota bacterium
AAATCCAAAAATCCAAAAATCCAAAAATCCAAAAATCCAAAAATCCAAAAATCTACCTAAACTCTGTATACTGCGTATGTGGAATTTCTGGTCTAAAATCTTCTAATGCTTTTAAGAAGTTTGTTTTAGATACAAAACCGTCTAAGCGACCGATTTTTTTACCTTCTTCATCAAAAAATAACAATGCAGGGAAGGCAGTGACATTGTATTTATTGGCAACATATGCCTCTTCTTCTGCATTTAATTGGTAGGCAATAAAATTGTTTTTAGCTACATTAGCCTGAACTGTAAGGTCAGAATAAGTGGTATGTTCCATTTTTTTACATACTCTGCACCAGTCTGTCATAAAGTCAACAAAGAAGCGTTTTTGTTCTTTTTTGGCTTTTTTATTCAAACTTTTCCAATCGCCATCATAAAAGTATGACATACGTTCCTCTAATACATCCTTTGGCAATGGCTGAAATTCTTCCTCTTCGGCACCGCCGATAACCACAATTCGCTCTCCATTTTCCTCAATAATCTTCGCACTTCCTCCTTCAATACTAAAATTTGGCGCATCCTCTACCACGCTAGACGGTGGCGGCGGTGCAAATTCATCATCACTAACAGTACTATTATCAGGAACATCAGCAGTTGGAGGTGGCGGTAGATTAAAATTATTATTGTCAAAACTAGGCTGCTCCATCATTGGCGGTTGCGGTGCAGGCATAGGGTTGTAGTTATTACGCTCCTGTTGAACAATCGGTTCTGCTGGTGGTGGGGGCGGCGGTGGCGCAAATATAGGGTCATTATTAACTGCTGGATTCTGTTGTACTACAGGCTGAGGTGGTGTATAAGTATTCGGATTTGCATAGTGTTCCTGAGCAGGTGGCGGCGGCATGACTGGTTGAGGTGGTGGTGCGTAAGTAGTGTTAGGCTTTGGCTCGTTTGGTGGCGGTGGTACTGTAATGATCGCTATAGGGGTTGTTGCTTTGCGATTTTTTTTACTTTTCCAGCGATTTCGCTTATTGCGTCTTTTCTCTTTTTTAGAAGGTGGTGGTGGCATCGGCGCAACTCTAGCAACCTTTACTGATGGATCATTATTATTGTAAGAAGGCATTATAGGAGCAGGGACAGGAATCGTTGGTTGTACTTTTGGAACTATTGGAGCAGTTTTTTGTGCCCTAGTAGGCGGTGGCATCGGTGCCGCTCTACGAGCATTTCTAGGTGGTGGCATCGGTACAGCCTTGCGAATAGTGCTAGGTGCTGGCATTGGCACTGCTTTGCGAATATTGTTAGGTACTGGCATTGGTGCAGCTTTGCGAACACTTGGCGGTGGTGGCATTGGTGCAGCCTTTCTAACAGTTGGCCTTGAGTTATAAATAGGAGTGGTCTGTTGTGTATTAATGGGTTTGGGAGAGGTATATGTTTTTGAAGGAGCTACAGGCGTATTCCAAGGATAGGCCTTAAGCGGTGTAGCTTCCTCTACATATGTTATATCTTGATTGTTATTGTAAGCGTTGTTGTTATAAGTCGTTGTAGGAGGAGCTTTATAGTAGGAGGAACTAGAACGACTAGGGGCAGCAGGTTGTGGTTGGTTCCACGGTAGACTTCGGTTAACTGTAGAGGTGGTAGGGGCTGGTTTTGAATAGACGACTGCCCCTGCCGTTGTATTTCGGTTAATTACTGGTAGCCAAGGTTTTCTGGTAGTTGCAGTTGGCTTAGTAGTTCTTCTATAAGAAGTAGTGTTAGGTGTTTTTTTAACAGTAGACGTGTTGCTTTTGGAATATAACCAGGGGTATTTTGATGCTTGAGCAACAGCATCTTGAATCGCAAGCGACAATATAGCTATGAAAACGATGGCTCTAATCATTTTTAAATAATGTTTATATAAGTACTTGATGGGTAAAGCGTTTTTAATCATTAATTTTTCACAAAAAACAAGGTATTATGGCAGTTATCATTTGCACTTAAAACCTTATTTTTTTGTCTTGTACTTATTTTGAATAAATAATTTTTTTTTGTCTTGATTACAGGGCGTATTGAGTAAATGAATTAGGAGTGTAGGCTACAAAAGCCTTTTACTAGCACTTTACTTCATAATTTTGAGTAGCTTTTATCTAATTCCTATACTCTTTTTCCTTGAGACGCTCTATCGAAGTTTTTGTTAGTCTTTTTTATAAAAAAAATAGAAAATAGTTCTTTGAAATGTGATAAGTAATGCGGAAATAATAAGTTACACCATAAAGCCAAAATAATTTTGAATTGTATAAGGCGAAAAACGTAGGCATAGCGGAGCTACGGCGAGGCTTTTCAACGAAGTACAAAGCAAAATAATAAAGGTGACTGGTTCAACTTATTATTGTAGAATTACTAATAACAAACTGAGTTCATTCACATAGCACAAGTCTATTTAGAAAAAAATATTTATTTTCTTATAAAAAAAAGTATTTGTATATCTATAAAGAAATTCATTTTTTGTGAAAAAATAGCTTATTCTAAATCACCAACAGTTTTGTCTAATTATTAGAATAGTGATACAACTTTCAGTTATAGCTAAAAGTTTTAAAACATGCCTATTTGTAAGCTAGTCAATACTACTACAAATCTAAAGCCAAAAAGATATTTATGGTTTCTTCTTATTTTTAGAATAGCATCTTATTTTCTGGTTTAAGCGTACAAAAAATAAAATACTTATTGCTTCAAAAGCTTTTAAGTACTCTAGAATAATTAAACGGCACGCTCTGTTTGATTAAAATAATGAGCGTCAATACCTTAGTAGTCAGTCAAGATAAAATTGACGATTGCTTTTGGCGTTTTTTGTTCCCTAGCTGTGTTACAAAGCCTCGCCGTAGCTTTGGCTATGTCTACGTTTTGCGCCTTGCTAGGGAACAAAAATCACTCAACATCAACCCGTCATTTTAACGTTGACTAACTACTTAGAACAAAATTGTGCACAATTAATTAGTGTTTGACACTTAATGCTGGCAAAATATTTAAAAGGGTACACAAATTAAAACAATGGTTTCTTTGAATGTTGAGTTGGTTTGTTTAGGGGGTAAATGTGTTTAAATACTACTGAAACCCTCGCCGAAAATAGGGGCTGAAACTCCACGATTGCCTTCGGCGACTTACTTTTTGCAGTCGCGAAAAAAGTAAGCAAAAACGCTTGTCAAAAATATCGTTCCCACGCTTCAGGCCTGCGCTTTGCTACCGATTTTTGACCTGCCTGCGCTTCTTTTTCGTAAAGCAGATTCATGAACCTGCTCTACGAAAAAAAAAGATGACTTTTGTGTACCCTTTTGAAGCAAAATATAGTTGTAATCCAATATGTTAAGCCTTTTTTATAAAAAAACAAAATAAAATCGTTTTTCTTTTGTATTTGAGTAGTTATTTAAATAAATGATAATATTTTTTTAGCATTAGCTGAGTTAGAAAAATGTTTTAACAGTATTTTATGGCGTTTTTCATAATCTGTTTGTTCAAACTTTTTTGTAGACAAATGTTGTAATTGTTGCCTAAAACTTAGCACATCATTTGCTAGGTAACAAAGTGGTGCTAAACCTGTGTTTTGTACCATATCATCATTAACCAAACAAAAACGCCCTTGAAAAAGTGCATTCAAGAGTTTTAATTTTATACCTGTATTCTGAAATGTTGGCAATACATGAACATGTGCATTAGCAATTAGGGTGTTCATCTCCTCATCAGTAGGATTTGTTTTGAGTGTTATCCATGCCTGTTGAGTGATTTGTTCGCGCAGTTTTTTCTTAGGGGCTTTTCCAGCAATAATTAGTGGATAGTTGAGAGAGTTATTTACAAAAACCTTATTTACCAAAAACAGTGCTGCTTGATGGTTTTCATTCACCGCTAAATTGCCATGATATAGGGCGTAAGTACCCCGACCGAGTGGGCTTTTGAGTTGAGTATGAGCATGGAATGCAGGCAAATAAGTTACATTGCTAAAGTGAGTATTGAGGTATTGGTGTTCACTCGGAGAAATGGCAAAAGTAACGGACGCATGTTCTAGCACTTTTTCAAAGCGTTTCAACTGCCATGCTTCTAAATGTAAATACGCAGATTTGGGCAAGCTTGTTTCCGAAATTGCCAACTTTTTGTAATAATTCCACTCAACATTATGCATCCGCAACAATTTTTTACGCTCAATCAAAGAAGGATGCGCTAAATAGTAACAACTGTGTAGCCCTTCAAAGAGAATGGGATATGGATTTTTTTGTAAACGTTTCAACAAAAGCGAATGACGGCGAGAGTTGACAATATGCGGTTGGCAAATGGGGAGGCTTTGATAGCTTTTTTTGCGCGGATAGTAGTAAACTTCGGCGCATAATTTTTCTAAAATGGTTGCTTTGTTACGTCCATACTGAAAACAGTGTAAATGAATGTGTATGCCTTCGGCTTGTAGGGCTTTTAATTTGTAAAATACCTCAATTACGCCGCCATAATCGGCAGGGTAGGGGACATCAAAAGAGACAATATGTAGGTGTTTTTGTGTGATAATGGGGATTGGCTTTTTGGGCTTTTGGATGTTTAGATTTTTGGACTTTTGGAAATTAGAGGTTAGTGATTAGAGTTCAGAATTAGAAACTAGATTAAAAAAATAAAAACTTTGCAACCTTCCAAACTCCAAGATTTTTGGACTTTTGGAAATTAGAGGTTAGTGATTAGAGTTCAGAATTAGAAA
>JAHDHV010000455.1:4781-4869 GCA_020631155.1 Bacteroidota bacterium
CTAGATTAAAAAAATAAAAACCTTAAAACCTTGTAACTTTGGTATGTTTCATTTTTATCCTAACACTTTGTTTCTAAAATTGCTATTT
>JAHDHV010000456.1 GCA_020631155.1 Bacteroidota bacterium
TTTTTCTTGTCTTGTGTTGTAGTCGCAGGTATTTTTGGCGGACTTACAGCTAAGTTATCTATTATAGTTACTCAAGGGCTACCTGCGCTACTAGCATTAATAGTCACCTTATGGGCAAAAAGATAAAATTAATTAGAGAGATATTATATGTATAAATGAATTACTAAAAATTATTTATTCAAATAATTTCCAGTAATTCATTTTGACAAGAATAGTGTCTCCTTATAAAAAAAGATCGCAAATTCAAGAACGAATTGGTGAATTAGTAATCAGAAGCAATTTTAAAAAAAGTCATTCGTAATTACTAATTCGTAATTCGTAATTAACTTAGTGTTCATCACATCTTCCCCATTGGGTAATGCTAGGGCAGCGGGAACCATCCGATAATTTTTCTATACACTGTTGTCCAAAAATGTTGTTTTGCATAAAATCATCTTGTGTGATAGGCTGTACACAAACACCATCTTTGCAATTTAAAGCCGATTCATTGCTGCTTTTATTGATGAGAATATCTGTACTAGTACTGTTATTGCTAAAATGTTTGCGCTTTTTAACAGGCGGCTGATCTACTGGCGGTGGAGCGACAAAAACAGCATTTGGGTCAAAAGTACATTTGCCATTCGCACAGCCTTTAATAAAATCTCCTTCAATGGGATTGCCCCAGAAAAGCTCTGCCAAATTTCTGTTTATTCGCGCTTTTCTAGTCTTTTTAGAGCTGTTTGTTATGCCTTTTTTAGCAGTGCTCACTGTTACTGTTGTTGATTTTTCTGCCAAAGTATAAGCACCCGAAATTCCAATGCCCTTAGTTTTACTTTTTGTACTTTGGGCTTCTACTTTCGAGCGTTGAATATAAGGTGGCGAAATGCCAATCTTAGTGTCTTTTTGGGGTTTAGAACGTTGAACATAAGTTGCTGAAACGCCAATTTTAGGGCTGTTATCTGACTTTGTAATGGGGTTTTTAGCTGTTTTTTGCGCTGAAGAATGGTGAGGATAATGATAGGTTCGTTTTAAAATACCCGGTGCAGGATGATAAACAGTACTTGGATTTTTGCGATAAGAAACCGCCGCATAATGATTATCTATTGTATGTGTAGCTGTCTTTTTTTGTGGCCTACAATAGTTTTCATAGATGGCAAAATCAGCAAAATCGTCTACAATCAGAAAAAACTTAGGACTGTATTGTAACAGGAGTTGCCCGTGTTGATAACGGACGTTTTGCACCGTTATTTCCAGTTGACTGTCGTAGTAAACGCTTGCTTTACTGTCAAGACCAAATTTGCGAAAAATCTGGTTTCGGCGTTTTTCCACAATCAATTTTTTGTTCAGTAGTTGTTTTTCAATATTATGGAAATCTCCATTTTTTGCTTGTAGGAGTAGGTTTTTGTAGTTAATTTTGCATGACTTTGGGTGATCTTGGGCATGGCTGTTGACACTGGCGCACAACAATCCTACCCATACTAACAGTAGGGACAGATGTCTGTTCATAATGTTTTCAATTTAAGGTCTTATATGCTAAGATTTTTATTTTCATTAAAAAACAAAAATCACCTAGCTATAAAACAAAATCTGTACCCTGTCAGTCATTTGTCATAATACTCGACTAATAGCTATTGTTAGTGAAAAGCAATTTGTTATCTGTAATTATTGAACTAATAAAATCATTCCCAAAAACTTACCCATACAGTAAAAAACTTATGTAATAGGCTTTTTTTGAGAATGATTTGAGTGTGTCAGAAAAAGAGGGCTATCGTATAATAGCTATTTTTCTTAATCTTAAAAAGTCTCTCTTGCTCTACATTTTTTTCTTTTTTGCTTGATAAAAAAAGAAACAAAAAAATCAAGACCTTGAAACTTTTTCGCTAAAAATTGTCCTAAAAAGCTAAAATCTCCTAAGGCGATACTCCTTTTTTAAATCAAAATAAATAATTAATAATCAAGGGTTTAAGCGTTGGATTAAGGTTTAGTAGGTGCTTAAAAACCGTATCACTGCGGATATTTCTTAACGCTTTTCATGCCAATTTTCTTAACGCAAAAACTTTCAAGGTCGCTCTTCAAAACCAATAAAAAAAGGATATTTTATTTTTGGAAAAAGTAAATGTTCTACTTTCATTTAGCTAACATTTTGTTATTCCCTAAATCCTTGACACACTCGAATGATTTTGAGGAGAAATTAGGGGAAAAATGAAGCAAAGAATTGTTGAAATTAACTATTTTTAGCCCTTAAAATTTAGGAGGCACTTCAAATGTTGTGTTTTTTGAACCCAACCTCTTAACTTAACTATTTCCCGTCTCACATCTCCTGTCTCCCATCATTTATATCGTTTAGCATAGGGATTAAAAGTACATTTTCCATTAGCACAACTGCCAAAAAAGTTGCCATCAATAGGATTATTCCAGAGGCGTTCCAAAGGATTCTCGCGCTTCAAAGTCAGGGCATCAAAACTGCGTTGACTCATCGCTCGCTTTTTGGTTAGCCATTTAGGTTTTGGAGCACTTGCCAACTCATTTTGTACAACAATTGGTGTTGGAGTAATTGTCATACCTGCCCCTAACAACATACCTCTATCCATTGGCTCTGTTACAATTTCTGCAACTTTTTCTACCTCTGTTTCAATGATTGGCTGTTGTGTTGGAATATCTTTGATTGGCTCAATCTCTGTTTCAGTAACTGCTGTTTCCGCCTCTATTTTTTCAAGCGGCGCACCTACTAGCAAACCCTTATTTGTTGGAGGTATAGTAAGCTCATCAACTGTTAGTGGTTGTTCAATGGTTTCAGCAATTGGTAATGTTTTAGGTGTTTTAACAACTGCCTTTTCTTCCTCCAAAGGAATGACAAATACCGCTTCTGTTTGGGTTGGAGTTGGAATGGTAGGTGCTGTTGCCATGTTCGGAGTAGGTGGAGTAGGGGAGACTGTTGCGCTTTCTGCTACCTCATTAGGATTGATTTGCTTTTTGATGATTTTAGTGAAGTTGTCTAAAGCATCGCCGACCCATACTTGGATTTTGGAAGCTTTGGCAGCGATACTACTGCTGACTACAGAAGGCTCAACTGTAGGTTTTTCAAGGATTTCACGCATGTCAAAATCGGTAAAATCGTCTAAAACGAGGTATTGTTTATCGGCATATTGCATTAAAATTTGCCCCTGCCAATAAAAAACATCGGTTACTGTAAATACCAGTTCTTCTTCAAAAAGTGGCGTGGCACATTCGTCTAGCCCTTGTTTGGTATAAATATCGTTTTCCTGTTTAGTGAGTTTTATTTTTCTATCTAAAAAGTTGGCTTTAATTGTTTCTACATCATTATTGGCTATAAGTGTTTGATATTCAATATTACAGCTACTTATTGTTTGAGCATAACTTTGAATAGCAAAAATAGTTAGCAGGCATAAAATAATTGATTGTGATTTCATGATGATTGTTTTTGTGTGTTGATGTGAGGCTCCCCATTTTCCATTATAGATGGTATAAGAAAATGATGTAATTCATTTATTCTACATACCTTTTTTGAGATTATAAGACACAAGACATAAGATTTTGATAATAGACTTGTAGGAGTTTAGAGTATTGCTGATACTCCATTTTTTAGAAAAAATAGTTGGAAAAGGGTGTGAGGGTGGTTACCTAGTAAAAGAATTTTCTTATTAAAAAATAAAAAGTATAAGGTTTTTAAAAGTTATTGTTTGTAATTTTTTGCACTCATCGCTTGAAAAAGCGTGACAAATTTAGGCTTTTATTGTCACAAAAAAAACATTTCACATTGTTATTTTAACTCATAAGCTATAAAGGTGAATTTATTTACATTGATTATCAGTTATTTAGATTTGCTGACTTATAGTAAAACATTAAGTAACACTTACCCGACATAATTCATTAATTTTCCCCATTTTTTGGTGCATTTCGACTTCATTTTCAAATTTTAATACAATATTTCCAATGGCTTTATTGGCTTGATAAAAAGGTTCTACAAGTATCCCTACTTTTAAATAAGGATGATTGTAAATAATGTTGTTCACTATAGATTTATCAAAAGTAATACTTTGTAAAGTGCCGTTTTGTTTGCTATGAATCATATAACAAGCATACACATATGGACTGCGTTTTTTATGGCAATCCAGTTGAAAATTAGGATTCAAACTTCGTTCCACAACCGCCGCTATCAAATCAACATGACTAATTAGTTTGATCGCTAAAGGAATATAGTTGCCTCCACTTCGCGGCCCAATTTCATTCACAAATACCTCATTATCAGTCGTTATCATCACATCCAAATTGAAAGTGCCATTATGGTAGCCTGCCTGTTGTAAAATTTTTTCTAATTTATATTTTACTTTTTGCAAGTCTTTGGCGGAATGTTGACTGGGGAAAGTTTCGGCATAAGGAGCATGAAAAGGCGGTTCATCATAGAAATGCCCGTCACCGAGTTCAATAAAGCGCAATTTGCCATTTTCCATATAGCCATCTCCGCAAATTTGCCGTCCTTTTTTGGTGATAAACTGCTCAATGATGATGGTTTTGGACAGCGAATACTGAAAAGCGCGCGCTATTTTCGCCTCCCATTGATCAGACAAATCACGAATGACACTCACCCCCTTGCTCCCCGAAGCATCCACAGGCTTGACAACTACAGGAAATTTTATTTTTTGTAAATATGCTTCTATTTGAGTGTATTGTTGAAGGGTAAAGCTTTTAAAAGACTGCTGTTGTAGTTGATGTTGGGTTAAAAAATGGCGAAATAGGGCTTTATTGGTGAGCGTTAGAATGGTTTCATAGGAACTGCCCACCAAATTGAGTTTTTCGGCGACATAGGCGGCAGTACTCGCTGCTATATCCGACCCATAACAAAC
>JAHDHV010000457.1 GCA_020631155.1 Bacteroidota bacterium
TTTGTTTGAAGAAATAGATAAAGAGGCAGCTTGTTTAGTGATTTCGTTTAGGGGACATTTGGTAGCAATAATTCATGAATTATCACTATAATTCTATATCTCTACCAACATATTGATACGGTTCAAAGTTCGTGAAGCAAGTAACGGCATTGTTAAAAATGACTAATAAGCGAAATATTTGTGTGGATGCTAATAAACTGCTAAAATTTGCCGTTGTAGACTCAAAACAGCTTAGAACCTCTTTAGTAAGCAGTTGGTTATCAAATCATTCAACAAATCAACAATTCAATAACTCAACAATTTTAGGTATAATACCTATATTTGCGCTGTTTCAATAGGTAAAAGGTGCAAATACAGGTATGTTTCATTTTCTTCCTAACACTTTATTTCTAAGATTGCTATTTAGCTATTTAGCCTTTTGGCTCTTTAGCTGTTAGAAATTAGCGATCAGAAATTAGTTAAAATAAATCACTTTTTAATTTTTCTAATGGATATAAGCTTTTGATTTTTAAGTATTATGACGGCTAAACAGAAAACACCCAAAAAGAAATCAATCAGTAAAAAACGTCCAAAAACGAATCACTAATCTACTAATCACGAATCCACGAACTGTCAAAGTAAACACAAACTGTTAGGTGGAAAAACTCGGTATTTGAAACATACCCAAGTACAGACCCTCAACTCATCATTTCTAAAAAAACACCATCAAAACACACAATGAGAAAAATTTTAATAACAGGCGGAGCAGGATTTATTGCCAGTTCTTTAGCCGATAAACTGGTACAAGACGCTGATAATGAAGTTATTTTAGTAGATAATTTGTTAACAGGGGATTTAAGTAAATTGCCTTCAAAATCGTTTAAAAATTGGCAGTTTATCAAATGTAACGTCAATGATTATGCTGATATTGCCGCAATTATGTTGGCCTATCGCTTTGATTATGTCTTTCACTATGCAGCAGTTGTAGGTGTACAGCGTACTCTAGATCATCCATTAATGGTTTTAGAAGACATCGAAGGTATTAAAAACATTTTAAAATTATCAAAAAATACAGGTGTAAAGCGTGTTTTCTATAGTTCTTCCTCAGAAGTTTATGGCGAGTCTATCACTTACCCACAAGATGAAATCAGCACGCCTTTAAATTCTCGCCTGCCTTATGCCGTAGTAAAAAATATAGGCGAGGCATTTTGCTCCTCCTACAAGCGAGAATACGATTTAAATTACACCATTTTCCGCTTTTTTAATACCTATGGGCCTAAACAAAGTACCGACTTTGTAATGTCTAGCTTTTTAAAAGCCGCCCTTCGCAATGAAGAAATTACCATTTATGGGGATGGTAGTCAAACACGAACTTTTTGTTATATAACCGATAATATAGATGCTGTTTTGGGAACACTGTATCAAGAAAAATATTTAAATGACATTGTAAATGTGGGTAGTGAGCGAGAAACTTCTATCTTAGAATTGGCACAAACCATTGTAAAAGTGAGTGGCTCATCTTCTAAAATTGTGCATTATCCGCCGCGTAAGGAGGGAGATATGCGCCGTAGAGTACCTAACGCAGCCCGTATGAAACAGTTGCTAAACCGACCCTATATTACTTTAGAGGATGGAATCCAAAAGCTGATAGATTCGGGAGTTTTTTCTTGATAATCTAAGATTGCTTTTTAGATTTTTGGCTTTTAGAAATTAACTATTAGAGAACAGAAATTTAACCTTCCTTATAGGTATAAATTTTTGATTATTAATTTTTTATAAAAACTGACGACTAAAGCCGTTGTTACAAAAACCGCCTAAAAAGAAAACCGCCATCAGAAAAATTATTTGAGAACACGAATCACTGATCTACAAATCACAAATCCACGAATGGTAAAATAACGACAAACTGTTAGGTTAAAAACTAGCGGATTCAAAACATAGCACAACTTTGTAAACTTCCAAAACCCAAACAATTCGACAATTTCAAGAGCCTAAAAACACCTCCTGTCTTATTGCAGTAGCAATGTCAGAAGGGGTATCACTTTCTAAAATAATACTGTAGTTTTCGCCAAATTTATACAAACGATAAAAAAGGTATGTTTTTTTTATAATATTGTATTCAATCACTAATAAAAACAAGCAAAAGCTTTGTTCTTGTAAAACAATAAAACTAGGTGTAGATAAAATATCTGTATTTTCACTAGAAAAAGGGCGAGTATGAGCAGGATAAACCATCTGTTCATAGGGGATTTGCAATAAATCCAAGTATATTTTAATGATATTCAAATGCTTTTGTAGTACTTCTGAGGGCAAAGTATCTTTTTTCAAATCTTTATAGGGCAACCAATTTTTCTTCCATACATTATAATAATCCACATCCCCAATTCGCAATTTATAGTCAAAGCGTTCATAGGTCGGAACCACATAGCCGGGATAATAAAACGCCTTGCCTTTTTGCAAACCAAAATTAATTTCTTCCAACATAGTGTAAACCCCCAAACTATATTTTGCATAATCAGGATCATACACTCCCATAATGCTTGCCATGCTCTGTTTTCCAACATCAAAAAAGCTAAACGCAATCAGTTTTTCATTATCATAAACACAACACTCATAAGTATTGTAAATATTCCCTTCTGAATTATCTAATAAATATTCTTTTAAACAATCTGAAATATTTCCTTTAAAAAATTTTCTATACTTTTGATATAAATTATTTTTCTGCTGATTTAAAATGGCAGGTTGAATTTGTATGTGGAAGCCTTTGCGGTTGCGGTTCAAAATTTTTCGCAATCGCTTTTTGAAAACATATTTTTTTAAACTCAAACGAATCCATAAGGCGGTATACACCAGATTGTTGAAACATAAAAAATGACAGGTAAAAATAGACTGCCCCATACGAAACCAAGCATTTGCCAGATAATCATCTAGTTGTTGAGGAGACAATTGTTCGGGATCGTGCCAATTGCTAATCATAGTTGGGTTGTTTTTTTTAAGGTAGAGTTGTTTTGTGCTTAGTAAGTACCTAGACATAAGATTTGAGACAGGAGACTTGAGATAATCAATTTACTACTAATGATTTATGACAAGTCCAATTGGTTATTATAGCATTACTTAAAACACAGGAAATTTGTTCAATTAGAATTTGAATTAAATATTTTTTAATAAAAAACCCTATGCGATAGACAAAGTTAAACAATTAGGTTTTAGCGTTCAAACTGTCTACATCAAATTTAACTGTAAAAGGCTCTCTTGATTTTATTCTGCGGCTTAAAAAATGCATCTTTTGTTTCTAAATTTCACCTTTTTATTAGCATATAAGTAAACTAAAAAATTAAAAAACATTTAAAATTATCATAATTCAATAATAATCAAGCAATTATTTATTTTTTTCATACACTATATCTTTTCAGCCTATTCCTATCCATCCAATTACGCCTAATACTAGCAAAAAAGCCAATAATATCGCTATTTTACCACTACGAGTTTGCTGCGCTCCATAAGGTTTAGGCTTACGAAAACCCATGATCGCCAATGGAATCCAGCCCAAAATGGGGATAAAATAACAGATGGTAACAGGGTTGTGATAGAGCAATCTGAAAAATGCCCCCCAGCCTAAGTTTAGTTGTATATCGTCTAGTTGCTTGCCTTTATTGTTGCTATATTGACGTTCAAATTCCCTAAATAATAACGGCCATCCAAATGGTAAGTAGAAGGGAAACAGCTGTTTATGCGTCCACATTTTTCTAAACAATTCTTTTATATTAAAACGAACTTGCCCATGTTTTACCACTGCCTCCGTCAATTCTGTTTGCATTTGATCGTGAATACGGTCACGGACAAGCTGTATATCCTCCTCTGTCATTTCTTCAAAAGGTTTGTCCAGCCATTCATAGGGTTTGATGCGCTGCCCACGTATAAAAGTTAATTTTGCTGGCCAAGCATAATAAAATAGCCAAGGTTGAAATAACAAAAAAATTGTCAATACACCAATAGGTAAAAAGGAAATGCCCATTTTTGCCGACTGTTTGTTGATAACTGAAAAACTATAGGTATATGGATTGATGTATTCTGCGTTAATAGTGGCAAAAGGTTGAATGTCAGCTCTGTATTTCAAACTTATTCGCACAAAAGAGGTAGCTAGTTGTTGTAGTTGATATTTGCGGTTAAAACCCTTGCCGATGCCCGCAATACCTTCGGGATAAATTAAAAGGTTGGTATCGGGATTGTGCATCATGGTTTCAAAGTTCAAAAAAGTAGCATCTACCCCTCCTACCCTTTTCCAAAAATGGTCTATCATAAAAGGGTTCATTAGGCGATTGTGGGACAAAACAGGAGCTATCAACGCACGTACTACTTTATTAAGTTGGTAGTTTTGCTTTTCAAAAATCGCAGATTTAAAAATAATGGCATCCCAAGGAAAAGCCATTCCAGAGTGATTGCTGGCAAAAATAACAGGATACTTTGTATCTTTTCGATTGGGCATATCGTCAAAACCAACAAAGACAGGTCGAAAATAAACCTCATTGATAAGGTGTAACACTTTGCAAGTTAAAGCTCTGGCATAACTTATGTCAAAAAAATCGTCATGTATTTTTTTGTTTTCTAATATAAGATTTGCCAACGCTTCTGCGTTTAAGTTAGCAAGAGGGCTTACCTTTTGTTCTTTGACAGTAGTAGAATGGGTGCTCATTTGATGTTTTAGTTTTGATAGATAAAGGGATTTTGGATGTTTAGATGTTTAGATGTTTAGTAAAAAAAAAACTAACTTCTAACTTCTAACTTCTAACTTCTAACTTCTAACTTCTAATCACGAATCACGAATCACGAATCACGAATCACGAATCACGAATCA
>JAHDHV010000458.1 GCA_020631155.1 Bacteroidota bacterium
TAGCAGAAGAGCCTGAGATTTTTACAATTGTGGAAGAAATGCCAGAATTTGTAGGCGGGGATAAAGGTTTGTATAAATTTTTATCAAAGAAATTAAAATATCCCCCAGTAGCTAGAGAAAATGGTGTAGAAGGTACGGTCTATGTAGCGTTTATTGTAAAAGAAGATGGTGGAATTAGTAATGTGCAGATAAAAAGAGGTTTGCCCGGTGGGGGCGCAGGATGCGATAATGAAGCAATGCGTGTAGTAAAACAAATGCCCAAGTGGAAGGCAGGCAAACAGCGAGGTAAAGCAGTAAAAGTACATTATACTTTGCCAATCAAATTTAAGTTGGATTAAGATTTAGAAAAAAAAGTTAAGTAAGTTTCAAAAGGGTACACAAAAGTCATCTTTTTTTTTCGTAGAGCAGGTTCATGAATCTGCTTTACGAAAAAGAAGCGCAGGCAGGTCAAAAATCGGTAGCAAAGCGCAGGCCTGAAGCGTAGGAACGATATTTTTGACAAGCGTTTTTGCTTACTTTTTTCGCGACTGCAAAAAGTAAGTCGCCGAAGGCAATCATGGAATTACAGACGATATTTTCGGCGATTGATTCAGTAGTATTTAAACAGATTTCCTCACCTAAACAAAGTAAGTCTATATCCAAAAAAACTACTTCCTTAATTTGTGTACCCTTTTAAAAAGTAAGTAGACAAAATTAAACAACTATTGGATTTGTTATAAATTATTGATAGTGATTAAATTATCTTACGTCTCCTGTCTTAAATCTTATGTCTAAGTACTTAACACAAAAAAGAGTTCCTTTAGAGTAAATAGATATTAGTGCTTTATTCCTCGCATTAATGAGTTTAAGTTGTTGGTTTATAAATAGTTGTGTGATGAAAATTGGTTAGTTAGAATTCACCAACTGTTTATTTTAACCAGCAACTTTTTTCTTTACTGTCCACCAATCACTTTTTATAAATCAAATGGCAAAACATGACCACATCAAACATCGCATGACCAGCCATAGCAGAAACCAGCCCAACATAATCACACAGATAGCCTAAACCCGCACTCAACAAAACCATTAACAAACCATAAACAAAAAGCTTAGAATTGTTCGGATTTAAATACCCATGAATGGCCACAAAAATGATTGCCGTTATCCAAATGCCCAAAAAATATTGTAATCCACCTCTAAAAAGTAACTCCTCACCGATGCCTGCACTCAAGGAGGCAAAAAGAATATCTATAAATTTGATTTCGGTATGCTTGAATAAAGTGCGAAAGTAAGCGGTTACAGGGCGCAAAAAGGGAGTTTCAACTAGAGAAATAGCAATTAAAGCAATACCCAAACCATACCCTAGCCCATAAACAATCTGCCACAGCCAAGTTTGAGAGCCAGCCATCAACTGTATCACCGTTTTATCTTCCCGAAAAAAATGAATAATACCAAGACCTGCTAAGGAAAAAATGACTAAAGTAAAAAGGGATAGAAAAAATAAAATCTTACGATTAATCTGCATAGAATCCATAAACAATTTTTAAGGGCAAATTTACATCAATTGTAGTGATTTTTAGACAAAAGACCTAAGATTGAAAGAAGATAATGAATTAGGAGGAGTGTCTGACATTGTTCCAAAAAAAAAGCATCTACCAACAAACAATTTGTTCATAGATGCTTACTTGTAACTTAATCCTTGTTTAATAAAACTTAGCAGGAGAGTTAATTATGGAATTATCAAGTCTCTTATCTCATGTCTCCCGTCTCATATCTTACGCTGGCAATTTGATGGCATAACTTTTACCGCCTTTAGCCTTTAAAGAAGTTTTTCGTAGCCAAGGATTCAACAACTTAATTCGTTTATAAGTCGTACCATTTTGGCGAGCAAAAGTTGCGATGTCACTGATGCTTTTAACCATAATAGTGCGATGTGGAACCTCTTGGTACAAATCGCTAGAATTTAGATGAAAACCATACTGTGTTGGGTTTTCCATCATAATTTTATACGATAAAATGCGGAACATATATTTAGAAGTCTCCCGATTCAAGTACAAATCATAGTAATTATAAGTTTGTTGATTCGTAGCTTGTTTATTAACACCACCCATGCCCATATTGTAGGAAGCCGCAACCATTGCCCAACTACCAAATTTTGCATGTGCTTTTTTAAAGTATTTACAAGCGGCCACTGTCGCTTTTTCCACATGATAACGCTCATCTACATCAGAACTCACCTCCAAACCAAAGGACTTAGCAGTTTCATGCATAAACTGCCAGAATCCGCGTGCTTTTGCAGGAGAAACAACATTTTCCAGCGCACTTTCCGCAACAGCTAAATATTTAAAATCTTCTGGAATGTTGTTGGCGCGCAAAATACGTTCAATAGTTGGAAACCAGCGATTAGACATTTTTAAAACATGTAAGGTGCCAGAATGACGATAACTCAAATTGGTTATTTCTCTATCTAATCGTTCTCGAACATCGTATTGATGCAACGGAACAGCTTCACCAGCGAAGTGAATTTGTGGTGGAACATAAGGTTGAGTGATATATTGATTTAGGGTATTGGCATTGTTTTCTGTATTTCTACTTCCACTTGTTAATAACGCATAAACTAAAATGGCGAAAAAAACGAATCCGATGGTCGAAAAAAAATTTTTCATGTTATATAGTGTTCTTTTTTAAGATAAGTGCCTTACTTTGCATTGGACTAGAGCAATGAAGAATGGTAACAATTAATTTACGAGAGGAGTGTTATAAATGTGTACGGTCTAGTCAAGCTAAGGTTTCTAATTTTTACTAACAAAATTTAGACCGCTTTCCTTTTTATTGGCTTAAAATAGTTAGATATTTTCTAAATAATTATTTTAATAATTACTGAAAAACAACTATTTACTATTTTAAAAATAATAAAAATATTGATTGTCAGTACATAGTACAAAAAAATAAGACTAAATAATGACGACTTATTTGCCTATTTAGTCTTATTTTTTTAATAAACAGTAGACAATAAAAAAACTTTTTTTACTTTGTTATGGCACGAAGAAATGGTGTGTTTCAAATCCTTTAGTTTTTAACCTAACAGTTTGTCGTTATTTAACCATTCGTGGATTCGTGATTCGTAGACCAGTGATTCATGTTTGGGCAAATTCATTGATAACATCTATTTTTAAGGGAGTTCTGTAACAACGACTTTAGTCGCCATAGTAGCTACAAATATTTAATAGTTAAAAATTTACACATAATTTAAAAGCTAAAAACCCAAATAGCTAAAAAGCAATCTTAGAAATAAAGTGTTAGAAAGAAAATGAAACATACCAAAGAAATTACTAAACTTGCTAAAAGTTATTAGCAATACAGAAATAATAAGGAACTAAGCATCTCATATCTTATGTCTTACATCTAAATATTTAAGCTGCTCAATAGTTTGCTCATAATACTGCTCATACAAAGGCATGATATGATTAATATCAAAACGCTTTGCTTGGGCGAGCGCATTGGCGCGAAACTGCTGTAAACGCTCATCATTTTGAAGCAAAAGCAAAGCATGATTCGCCATTTCCTCTACATTGCCCACATTGCTTAAAAAACCCGTTTCGCCATGTATGTTAATCTCTGGAATACCACCCACATTAGACGAAATAACAGGCACCTCACAAGCCATTGCTTCGAGGGCAGCCAAACCAAAACTCTCACTACCCGAAGGCATCAAAAATAAATCGGCAATTGCCAATAACTCACCTATAGCATCCTGCTTCCCCAAAAAATGTACATGACTACACCCCCCCAACTCTCGACACATCTGCTCGGCTGTTCTACGTTCAGGACCATCACCAACCAATAGCAATTTAGCAGGTGCTTTTTGTAGTACTTTGTAAAATATTTTAACAACATCCTCTACTCGCTTCACCTTTCTAAAATTAGAAACATGCATTAAAATTTTTTCTCCATTAGGTGCAATTACTTTTTTAAAATGGTCTTTATTGTATTTTTTAAATTTTTCTAAATCAATAAAATTAGGAATAACTTGAATGGCTTTATTAATAGCAAAAAACTCATAAGTCTGCTTTTTGAGGCTATCGGAAACGGTCGTTACCCCATCTGATTGATTGATAGAAAAAGTGACTACAGGCGCGAAAGTAGGGTCTTTTCCCACAAGGCTGATGTCAGTACCATGAAGGGTAGTTACCACAGGAATCTCAATATTTTCTTGCCGCAAAATCTGCTTGGCCATATACGCCGCCGAAGCGTGAGGAATAGCATAATGCACATGTACAACATCCAATTGCTGAAACTTAACAATGTCAACCAACTTACTAGCCAAAGCCGTTTCGTAAGGAGGGTATTCAAACAATGGGTAGTTCATAATGCCCACTTCATGGTAAAAGATATTTTGCACAAAATAATTGAGGCGAGCGGGCTGCTTATAGGCAATAAAATGAACTTCATGTCCTTTACTAGCTAATGCTTTTCCCAGCTCAGTCGCAACAACGCCGCTGCCCCCATAGGTCGGATAACAAACAATGCCTATTTTCATGTAGTATGGTTGTTTAGTTTTAAAATTGCCTTTTGGCGATTTAGATTTTTAGTCATTTAGCTGTTAGAAGTCAGAAAAATCAGAATAAGAGGTAAGTTTTTAAATACTTGGTGGCTCCACGAATCACTGATCTACTAATCACAAATCCACGACTTATACCTAAAACAATACACTCAGAATATCGGTTTATTTTCCATCCATAAAACGGCCAAACTGTCATCTGGTTTACAAATTCGTAGAGTGTGTCAAGAATTTAGGGAATTACAAAATACTTTTTAAATAGACATTCCCCC
>JAHDHV010000459.1 GCA_020631155.1 Bacteroidota bacterium
AAGCAGATTCATGAATCTGTTTTACGAAAAAGAAGCGCGAGCAGGTCAAAAATCGATAGCAAAGCGCAGGTCTGAAGCGCAAGAACGATATTTTTGACAAGCGTTTTTGCTTACTTTTTGGGCGACTGCAAAAAGTAAGTCGCCGAAGGCAATCGTGGAGTTTCAGACCCTATTTTCGGCGAGGGTTTCAGTAGTATTTAAACACATTTCCCCCCCTAAACAAACCAACCCAACATTCAAAGAAACTATTGTTTTAATTTGTGTACCCTTTTAAATTGATTTTTATAGTATTATGACGGCTAAAGTATTCGTTACAGAAAACACCCAAAAAGAAATCAATCCGTAAAAAACGTCCAAAAATGAATCTACGAATCACGAATTCACGAACTGCCAAAGTAGCCAAACTGTTTGCTTGAAAAGAAAGTAGGATATTTGAAACATACCCTTAAATAGAGCTTTGTTGAAGAGCATTTTGGAGATGTTAGAAGCAGTTGGGCCTAAAAAAAAGCCTCTCTCACATTTAAATGCAAGAAAGGCTTTTGTCATGAAAAAAGTTTTATATAAAATTTGTTTTTTGAATTAGAAGCAAAGTAAGTGTCAAACACTAATTAATTCTGTATAATTTTGTTCTAAAGCATTGATTTTCATTTACTTTAATCAAACAAAGAATACTGTTTAATTATTGTGCAGTACTTAAAAAAATCTTCTATTTCAACTATTCCTAAAACAGATCACCTAATTTCTTTTTGGCAAAATCTGCTAACATATTTTTGCCTTGTTCTTGTCCAACCATAGAAATTAACGAATTAACATCAAAACCTGAATCGGAAGGAGCAGAAGAAGAAAATTTGCCAATAACGCTAGACAATAACGCAGGAATACCACTGCTTGCCGCGCCATTTGCTGCATCAGAGCTAACCCCTAGCCCTGTTAATTTACCTGCAAAGTTAGACATAATACCTTTGGCAATAGGGTTGTTCATCAAACCGCTACCGCCACTACCACCACTAGCTCCTGACAATAAACCTGTTATGCCTTCGACATTGCCGTTCATGATTTCGCCTTTCAAACCGTCAAATATAGATTCACCTGCTGCTTGTGCTGCTTCTCCAGCTTTTTCATTAGGCACATCGGTTTGATTGGTGAAATGGTCTACTGCTTGATCTTTGATTAAGCCAACAATTTGATTTAACATAATATTTTTTTTAGTTTTTAACAAGGAAGTAAGTGAATAGTGTTAAAAGACTTTTTATTTTAAAAGTCCTTGACTATTAATATTTTATAAAGAGTAAATATTTCAATTACTACCTTTAAGTACAATAAATTTTACACTCATAAGACGTAGGCTAGGTTCAAAAGTAACTAAAATAACAAAGCGCATCCTACTTTCCTTTAACCCAACAGACAGTCAATAGTCTAACAAATAAAAAAAATAGCAATTTAAAACCTAACAAATCACTTTGTCTGTAAATAAAATGTCAGTTTTTTGCAATTTTGTAACATTAGGTGTATTTTGCATCTATGAATCAACCATCATCATATCTAATACTTGGCGGAGGAATTGCTGGATTAATGGCAGCCCATACACTCCAACAAGCAGGGCATCAAGTAAAGGTCTTTGAGTCAGCAAAAGCCTATCTGCCATTAGGTGCAGGCATTGCACTTTCTTCCAATGCCTTGAAAGTGTTTAGTGAATATTCCATGTCAGATTTGATTATTGACGCTGGAAATGTTTGTCATACGTTGCAAATAAAGTCGCAGCGCGGTCGAGTGCTATCCTCTATAGACATGCAACAGATGGCGCAACGATACGGTCATCCTATGGTGACAATTCACCGTGCAGACTTGCACAAGCTGCTAATGGAACAATTACAGCCCGATACCGTACAACTTGATAGGCACTGTGTAAGTATGAAGCAAGGAAAAAATGGCGTGAGTTTGGTGTTTGACAATGGAAAAACCGCTAGTGGGCAATTTTTGATTGCTGCTGATGGGCTTCATTCTCAAATCCGAAAACAATTACATCCTGATTCTAAATTGCGCTATGCTGGTTATACTTGTTGGCGTGGGGTGTGCAACTTTGAAAATGCGCGCTTCAATTCGCATTTAAACAGTGAATCTTGGGGCTGGGGCGAGCGATTTGGCGTTTTCCCACTAAACAACAATCAAGTATATTGGTTTATGGTGAAAAATGCCCCTTATAAAGACCCTTTGATGTCGGCTTTTGATAAGGATAAAATGCTGCAAGTTTTTGGCAATTGGCATGATCCAGTTCCACAACTAATTGAGGCGACCGAAGAAACGAATATTTTATGGCATGATATATTAGATATTCGACCTTTGAAAACTTGGGGAACAGGACGGGTTACTTTGATAGGCGATGCCGCTCATGCAGTCACGCCAAATATGGGGCAGGGAGCTTGTCAAGGGCTTGAAGATGCGCTGTTTTTGGGTAAATGTGTCGAAAAATATGGAGCCACAGAAGAAGCCCTGCGGCAGTATGAAAATCTGCGAATCGGTCGTACAACAAAGATAATAGAAGACTCTTGGAAGATGGGTAAAATAGCACATTGGGAAAACCCAGTGATGACGTTTTTCCGAAATTGGGGCATGAAATTAACCCCTAGTTTTATGACAAAAAAACAGTTTGATTGGCTCTGTAATGTAGATTTAACAGTTTAGGCTCATTTAGTAATTCGTGGATTCAACAAGTGAATTTTATTGAAGTTTGGAAGATTGTAAAGTTTTAAGGTTTTAATTTTTTTAATAAATTATTGTTGTAATGACTATTTCCTAATCAGTCAATGCAATAGTAATTTGATTATATTTTATATTTTATTTATTTAAGGAATAGTAGATAAAAAGCCAACTTAGCTCCAAACCCTAAAATTTTAAAAATGCCTAATAGCTTAGTCTCATATCTCATATCTCATGTCTCATATCTTAAATCTAATAAAATCTTTTAACCCCTTTTTAATCAAGAACTGTGACTGCAAATTCTCAAAATAGTGATGAAAATAGGCGATTTCAACGGAATATTCCTAACACTGAACACTCGCCTATAAAAGAAACTAAAGAACATGGTATTTTATTACCAATTAATTTTTCTGATAAGGATGAGGATAAGGAATTGTGTAAAAAAACTTTAGGCTTTGCTTTTGCCCTTTCCGAAAGGGTGCATCAAGAGATTTCTCTACTACACATCTACGACGACATTCATTTGTCAGAACGCCGGCTTGGAAAAGAAAAGGTGAAAGAAAAATTAGCGGAGCATGAACAGAAATTAAGAAGGGATATACGTAGTTTTATTAACCGTTATATTTCCCAGAAACAAAGTCGTATGTTGCGTGAAGGCATTTTGAAGCGAGGAAATCAGGTTAATGAAACAATTGCATTGCTCAAAAAACATGCTTTCACTTGGATGATTGTAGGAATGAAACAAAATAAGCGATTTAAAGACTATCTATTTGGAAATAATCTTGAAGAAATTATCAATAGCACTAATACTTCTACTATTGCTGTGCCTGAAGATGTAACATTTAATGGGATAAATAAAATTGTGTATGTAACGAATTTTATTGATGATAACGTATTGGCCTTGCAAGAATTAGATGAGTTTGCATGTCTTTTTGGTGCTCATATAACTATTTTGCATATTGATAGTCATGCAACAACAAATGAGAAAAAAGTAGTTAAAAGATATAGGCGCGCAATAGCTCGCATGTTAACCGCCCCTTTTGAGGTCGTAGTTGTAGCAAGCAAGCAAATTGCAGATAGTATTGATAAATATGTGCAAGAACAACAGACCGATCTGCTGGCGATTTTGAAAAAAGACCGTAGTTTTGCTGAAAAAATGTTTCACAGCAGCCTTACAGAACGTCTTCTATCTACAACAAAAATCCCTATGTTGATTTTGCGTGAAGAATCTGTAAAAGCATAAACTAAAAAGAGCAATAAAAGCCATCGCTTTGTATTAGCAACCTTTTGAAAGTCTGAATAGCCGCTTAAACATTTACCAAAAAAACACATCGAACTTTTTGGACAAGTAAGTACCTAGACAAAATTAATGTTACAATAGTAAAAGACTAAACTACTCATTTCTAATACTTTAGCACAAAATTGTGCACAATTAAATAGTGCTTGGCACTTAGTTAATTATTTGCATACTTCGTTTTGTATGTGATATACTTTTATAAACAAGGTATGTTTCATTCCCTTCCTAATACGTTATTTCTAAAATTGCTATTTAGCCTTTTGGCTCTTTAGCTGTTAGAAATTAGCGATCAGAGGTTAGTTAAAATAAATCACTTTTTAATTTCCCTAATGGATATAAGCTTTTGATTTTTATAGTATTATGACGGCTAAAGCCTTCGTTACAGAAAACATCCAAAAAGAAATCAATCAGTAAAAAACGTCCAAAAACGAATCACTAATCTACTAATTACGAATCCACGAACTGTTAGGTAGAAAAATTGGGTATTTGAAACATGCTATAAGCAACTATATACTTATTTGGCATTAATGGTAATGCCTCTACCCCATCCTTCGTTAGAATTTTAGGGTTGCATTTAAAACTCCTATTGGAGTTATTAGCTGAAGTAACTAAACAAGGTTTTTAATAGGTCTCATATTCAATTAATTGTATCAAATACCCATTAACTCTTGCAAAGACACAAAAAAATGCTTAAAATAGTGCGATTTCTTTAAAAGTAAGCACCTAGACAAAATTAATGTTACAATAGTAAAGAGTGTGTCAAGAAAAGAGGGAAATCGTATAATAATAGCTATTCGCTTTAAT
>JAHDHV010000460.1 GCA_020631155.1 Bacteroidota bacterium
GCAATTGGTGGCTATTTACCTACATCAACAGGCTAAGGTTGGGGTAGATATAGAAGCCATTCGCCCAAAAATTCACAAAATAAAAGAGCGTTTTTTATCTGCTAAAGAATTGTCTACTATCAATAGCGATGACACCAACACTTTGATTCTTTATTGGTGTGCTAAGGAGGCTTTGTATAAATTATATGGGCAAAAGGAATTGGAATTTAAGGTGAATTTGCGTGTTAAACAAGCAGCAACTATGTCGCCTTTTGTTGATTCGCCCTATTTAATTGGGCAAATACAAAAGGGACATTATTTTTTAGAAACAAAGATTTATTATCGGAAAATAGAAGGGCATATATTGGCTTACTGTGAGGAATAAGTCTAATCATTTGAGTGTGTCAAGAAAAGGGGGAAATCGAATATATTCACCTTAATTTAAAAAGTGTTAGGGTTATCTAGGGTTTTTTCTTTTTTCTTGATAAAAAAGAAACAAAAAATCAAGACGGTGAAACTTTTTTGCTAAAAATGGATAGGAACATCTAAAATCTCCTAAGGCGATACTCCTTATTTCAATTAAAATAAGTACCTGATGACCAAGGCTTAAAGCTTTAGTTTAAGTTTGCTAGGCTGTTATAATCCGTATCACTGCGGATATTTCTTAACGATGTTCCTGTCCATTTTCTTAACGCAAAAACTTTCAAGGTCGCTCTTCAAAGACAGTAAAAAAATAATCATTTAGTCATTTTGACTAGGTAGGTGAAAACGATAAATCAAGCCCAATTGCAGTATCAGACCATTATTAAGATCAGGATTTAATTGTGTCCGAGCATCGCCTATATTAAAAGCCGCAAAGCCCAAATCTATTTTATCATCATCTCCAAAAACAGTAAAATCATTAATAGAATAGCCAACAGCAGTTTTTAGTAATACACTCTTTTTCAGTAAATTAAATTGGAAATAACCCAAAATATCGGTCATATTTCGGTGGGAATAACGAGCGTTAAAATTGCTTGTAGTAGCACCAAAATTATAACTTCGTACACCGCCATTAAAACCGCCGCCTATATTGAGCCAATCGGCTAGTGCATAGTTAATGTCTCCAGTGCTTGGTATAAGTAGGTTAACTTCTAGCTTTTTATTCAAACTTTGGTAGTAGAAGCCCAAGAGAGGAGTGACAAAAAAACCAAAGTTTTCGGTACTACCATAGACACCAAATTTATAAGAAAAATTTTCTTTTGTTTTATATTTAAACAGAGAAACCGCACCCATTTGGAAGTCACTACCACTTAAATTATCGTAATCCGCCACTAATTTGGGGAGCAAAACATAAGTTCCCGATAATTTGTCATTATGTTTTACACTTGCGCCCAATTTTAAAGTTGTTGAATAAAAGCTTGTGGGTGATTCTTGTAAAGGAAATAAATCTAAATGATAGCGACCAAAATCAACGCCTGTAATGATTGCCAATTGATCGCTAAGTTTGATGGGATAGGTCAAATTAACATCAAGGGTTTGGATGGTAGATTCTTCATCCCAGCCATCGAATTGTGCAGGGAGGGTAGAGCCAGTATGTATTTTTAAAACATCTACATAGTTTTGTGCATGGGTAAAAAAGCTACCCAAAAACAGAAGCAGTAGTACTATAGACAGTCTAAGCATAAGCAATTGATTTAAAAAAAGGAGTAATAAATACTTTTGCCATGCACTATAAAGCAAAAGCCATATCCTGCATCAAGATATGGCTTTTTATTTTAAATAAGTTATTTGTTAGAACAAAATTTTGCAGTTTTCAATTGTATGAGTTACTTTAATTGGAAACATATGACGGCTAAAGCCTTCGTTACAGAACTCACCTAAACAGAAATTAAAAAGTCTAAAAACGAATCACTAATCTACTAATCCATGAACTGTCAAAGTGAGCAAAAACTGTTTGGTTGAAAAGCATGGCATTTGAAACATACCAATCAGGGTGAAAAATATGTATTTATTTTTCGTCAATAATTTCTAAATCTTGAAAGACTGGCTCTGAGTCAGGTTGTGCATTAATAATTTGTATTAAAGAATCTAAAGTGGAGCCAGAATTTTCTGTTTGTGTAGTAGGCATCAGAAATTCCTCTTCTGTACCTGTGCCATCATCCATATCATTAAAGCTACCAAAAGGATCGTTGAAACCGTCTGAGCCAAAATCAAAAATTAATTCACCATCTCCTTCACCCCCGGCTTTATCCATCACATAATCTACTAAGTTTTTATTAATTTTCACCTCTGTACATTCATCACAATCTTCCTCTAAAGGCATCACTGTATTACTTGAAACCGCAGGCCGCGCAATGGTTGTTTCGCCTTCAATTTCAATAAAATAGCCCATTACCAGTAGTTCAGCATTGAAATCTGGATCAATCAATAGCTCTGATAATTGGGCATCTTCTTGGCCTGTTACTTTGAGCGTATTGTTCATTAAATCAGAATGACAAGAGGCTACAACATCTGCTTTAGAAGTGAAAAAGCGTACTAATTTAAGGGCATCCTCTATGGTAAATGCCAGTTCTTGATGGGTGCCATCTACTTTTTTGAGTTTTAATAGATTGTCCTCGCTAATAGCTTGAGCATGGACAGTAAAACTGCCCAATAGCAATGTTAGACTGTAAAAAAGCGTAAATATTTTCCTCATAATTAGCCTTTCGTTTAGAGTTAAGGAGATGATGTTACTATATATGCTTTATGTTTTTGGAATCAACAGATATAAAAAGCGATTTTTCTCCGAAATATAAACCTTCACTTACTTCTATTTAACGGAGTTCGCTTGTAATAGTTACTTTTTACTTTGGATATTTAAGTACTCGCAAGCCGATAAAATACATCAAACAGTAAAAAAAGGGTGGATAGTTCCTAAAATGATGATTTTTGTAGATTATGAGTAGGTTACTTAGTAGTCAGTCAGGTTAATAGTGTCAGGCATTTACAGAAGGTATAATATTGATTATCAATTACTTAACTGAATATACTATCCGACATTATTATTATGACTAACTACTTAGATATATTTTAATATAAAAAACACAACTTACTGTACATGCAAGGTATGTTTCAAATACCAAGTTTTTCTACCTAACAGTTTGGGCTTATTTTAACAGTTCGTAGATTCGTGATTAGTAGATCAGTGATTCGGGCAAATTGATTGATAGCAATTATTTTTAAGTGAGTTGTGTAACGACAGCTTTAGCTGTTAAAGTTCTTATAAATATTTAATAATCAAAAATTGATAGCTACAAGAAAGTTCAAAAAATAATTTCCAATTTCTGATCTCTAATCGCTAATTTCTAAAAAGCTAAATAGCCAAAAGTCTAAATAGCTAAAAGGCAATCTCACAACCAAAGTGTTAGGAAGAAAATGAAACATACCACATGCAATCTATTCATTATGAATCGCTTGTTAATATACGATTTTATTAAGTTAGTAATGTTTTTTCTAGGTAAAATCACCCATTTTACTAAGAGTATAAAAATAAAAAAAAGGTTGCAATAGAGGGCGTAATTTTATGAAAAGTATGACTTTCTCCCATATTAAGTACTACACAATAATTAAACGGTACGCTCTATTTGATTAAAATAGTGAACATCAATACTTTAGAACAAAATTGTGCACAATTAATTAGTGCTTGGCACTTATTTAAGGCAACTCAAAAAGTACTTTTCAGTTGTCCATTTAATTCACACTACCCCTTTGTTTTTTAGTTGATTAATTTTATTAATGTCATAACCTAATTCTTGTAAAATGGCAGGTGTATCTTCTCCCAAAAGCGGAGCCGCCCAGCCCTCATCAAGAGGAGTGTGCTTAAATTTTAATGGTTGAGCAATGGTTTTGCTGTCTCCATATTCGGGATGTTGATGTGTTTGGAATACTTTTCGTGCTTGAAAATGTGGATCACTTTCCAATTCCGAAAGCTCATAGATAGGGGTCAAGCAAATGTCGTAATCCTTTGCTTGTTGCAGCCATTCCGCTTGTGTTTTTTGCCGAAATAACGCGCTTAATTCTTCTTGGATGGTCTGTAAAGTAGGGCTATTAGGCATCACCTGATCGCTCCACTCTAGTCGGTTAATCATCTGGCAAAATCCACGCCAAAATTTAGGTTCTAAAGCTCCCAAAGCAAGGTATTTCAAATCTTTACACTGGTATATATTATAGTTGGGTAACTGACCTGATAAAAAGGTATTGCCTACTGGTGGTTGTCGTTTTGTAGCCCAATATTGCGCCATCGGTAGGCTGATAAGTGGCAAACAGGCATCCGCCATAGCAAGGTCTATATGTTCACCTTTTCCTGTACGCTCCCGATTCCAAAGGGCTAACATACAAGCGTTGAGCGTCATATAAGAACCGCCAGCAATATCTGCTAATTGCACCCCCAACATAGAGAGTTGCCCATCGGCTTGTCCTGTCATTCCTTGTATACCTGAATAGCTAATGTAGTTGAGATCATGGCCTGCCTGTTGTGCATACGGGCTATTTTGCCCATAGCCTGTCACCGATATATAAATAATTTTGGGGTTTAGTAATATAGCCGTTTCATAGTCAATCCCGATTTTTTTTAATACACCGGGGCGAAATGATTCGATTACCACATCACTATTAAGGAGTAAATGAAAAAAGAGCTCTTTTCCTTCTACACTGTTAAGGTTTAAAGTAAGGCTGCGCTTAGAGCGATTCAATGCCAGATAATAAACGGATTGTGAGCCAATAAAGGGCGGAAAATTGCGGATGCCATCAGGTGATTCGGGGTCTTCAATTTTAATGACTTC
>JAHDHV010000461.1 GCA_020631155.1 Bacteroidota bacterium
ACGAATCAACGAATCAACGAATCAACGAATCAACGAATCAACGAATCAACGAATCCACGAATTTACCTATTTGGGTGCCGTCAAAAGCAGATAAATGCTTAGAATGGCGAAAATAATATTGGGAATCCAGACGCTGAGAAGGGGGGATAGATTTCCTTTGGTGGCAAAGGTAGTGGAAAATTGCATAAAAATAATGAAGGCGGCACAAAGAGCGATGCCTGCAAAAATATGAAAGCCCGTTCCGCCGCGTGAGCGTCTGGAAGCAATGGATAAACCGATAATGGTGAGGATAAAAGTCGCAAAAGGAACGGCATTGCGGCGATGTTTTTCAACCTCATAAAACTCCACAAAAGGCGCGCCTTTGCTGATTTCTTTGTTGATAAAAGCCGTCAATTCGGGAGTTGTCATCGCCTCTTTATAGCGAATTTTGCGCTCAAAATCGGAGGGTAGAAAGTTGAAAGTTGTATCTAATTTTTCGCCTTCCGTAATTTTTTCCTTTAGCCCGTCAATACTGCGGTCGTAATAGTCCGAGAGTTTCCATTTGCCTTTTTCGCCATCCCATTGGATTTTGCCTGCCGTCAATTTGTATTCCAACTGTCTGTTCACGATACGTTCTAGCGTAAAATTGCGGCCAATGCTATCGCGGTTGTTGTAGGTTTCCATGTAGATAAACGTTTTAGGGTCTATCTGTATGTGTATATTCCTGTCTCTGCTCACATAACGCTTGCGAATGTATTGCGATTCAAATTCTAGTCGTTCCTTATTGGCATTGGGTATCCAATAGTGATTGGCATACCATTGGATGCCGACCAAAATGGCTGCGGAAATAAAATAAGGGACAAAAAGCAGGCGGTAAAAGCTGACACCACTGGCTAAAATGGCAATAATTTCGGAGCGTGAAGCTAGTTTAGATGTAAAAAATATAACGGCAATGCAAATAAATAAAGGACTGAGTAAAAAGACAATATGCGGTATAAAGTTAGCATAATAATTATTGACAATTAAATTAAAAGGAGCTCCTTTTTCAATAAAATCATCAATCCGTTCTGATAAATCTATCACAACGGCTATCATGATAAAGAGCAATACTGTAAACAGTACCGTTCCTAGAAATTTTTTGATAATATATGCATCCAGTTTTTTCATATTGTTTGGGACAGATGGGATTAATGGGTAATAGGCTTTAGAACAAAGAAAACGCTTTTTGTTGGCTTAACGTTGGTTTGAGGTTAATTTTTTTTAGGGAACTGTAGGTTGGGAAACATAAGATTTAAGACGCAAGATATAAGGTTTAAGATTTAAGATGATTATTAGTGTAAACTTTGAAATAAAATGTCTCAAATCTCCCCGGTCTCTTATCTAAACCTACATCCATAGAAAAAGCCCTTCAACTTAATATTGAAGGGCTACCCATTAACGAAATCTATTTCCTAAACAAAACAAGTATTATTTTTATCGATAAATATTTATTTTTGGTTAAAAAATATTTTTTTATTTTTATAAATTCAATAATTGAATAAGGTTAAGTAATGCTTGAAAAAACTTTGATAGTAAATAAAAAGTCCCAAAGTTCACATCTTCTCTCTCACATTTCCTATTTACAGATTACAATTTACTAAGGCACTTTCTTGATCAGGCTGTATGCCATAATTATTGTTAATGATAGCCAAACGAAGTAAACGAGAATTGACTTTGAATCCTAAGGCTGTCATTAACATTTGATTTAATTCAAATTTTAACTTATTGCGCTCAATTACAAAGTTAACCAAGCCACCATTTTCAATAAAATCTTGTTTTTCACCAATTACTAAAGTGTTTTCCAAAGACTTCAAAGAAAAGCGGTTTAATACTTTATTATTCATGCACTTTGCAACAAATAAAATTTGACAGTTCACCTTTGCTTGATTGTATGCTTGCACTGTAGAGAAACGTTGTATTCTTACTTTTTGATTACATACTTTTTTTTGTTGTAAAGATTCTTTGAGTAAACTTTCAATGGGGGTATTACCCAAGATTCCTATCACAAATTCCTCTGATGCCTGCTCACTTTCCCAAGCGATATATTTTGTAAAGTGATAAATATAAGCAGCTTTTAAATCGTATTCTTTGTCTATTACTTCCTGTCCAAAAATAGTAGTTGAACAAAAACAAATAAAACATACACCTAGTAATAATATCCTAACAAAACCTCTGACTATCAACATTTCCAAGCAATTTTATAATTGTTCCTAATCGTAAAAAAATCCAAGTCAGTTGTGTTATCAATGCGTTCAATAAAAGATACGGCAAACTGAAATCAAAAGATACATGCTTGACTATCAATGTGTTGCTTCGAGGTAAGTAATGTTATATTGCATGGCAATAAATTTGGTATAAGGCACTGATTATCAAATAGAAAGAGCTTATAGAAAGCGTTTAATGTTTGGGTTGTTTATTTTTTTGAAAATTGCAAAGAAAGAGAAAATGGTATTAGATAAAAGTTTGCCCATAAAAAAAGCCACTCCTTTTAGGTGGGGAATGGCTTATTAAAACTAAGTAAAAATCTGTGGGTATTTTTTTGTGAAATGCAAACAAATGATTATTTGCTATAAGGTTTTAAGGCTGCTTTGATATTTACATCAATGTTTTCAGCAATATTGTAGAAAACGATTTTAGGTACTTTGATTTTGTGTTTTACCAAAGCAACTTGGAATTTACTGCTTATACTAGCAACGCCTTTTTCTACAGTAATGGTACTTGGAATACTTCTTTTTTGCTCTACACCATGTATATTCAATGTACCAATAGCCGTTACATCGTATTCGCCATCTTCGGTTAAACTATAATCTCCTTCAATTTTGCCTTTGAACGAACCATGTGGATATTTGTCGCTTTCCATATAGTTTTCGTTAAAGTGCTGCCTCATCAATGACTTATCAAATTTGAAGGATTTAATAGGAATACGGAACGAAAACTTATCACTTTCTTTATCTACAACGGCAACAAGGTCGCTATTCGTTGCCTCAATATCTTCTATAGGTGTAGAAGAAAAGAATTTTACAGTAGAGGTTTTCACTACATACTTAGAGGTAGCCGCTCTTTCTTGTGCCATTACGTTTACATTTGCAAGCATAAAAACGACTAAAATGATTATCCAGTTTTTCATAATAAATAAATTTTTTAGGGTATTTGGGTAAAAATTCAATTTATATTGACTCTACAAAAGTAAGGGAAGTTTATTTTCGGAATTGTCGTTGTTTAGACATTGATTAAAAATATACGTTGTTTTTATCGTAACTTTTTCTTATTAACTGTAAATTGTCGGGTAATATTAAAGCCCAAATGTATACCAAGACCATCACCGAAAGAACCAGCATCGCCATCAAACCAAGGGCGGGCAGTTTCGGTAATAAATCCTTTTTCGATCATAGGAGACGAATTGGTTAGGTGGAATTGAAAAACGTGGCCGCCCGTTTCTAGGTCAAGGCCAATACCAAAGGAATTGTAATAGTTTTCAATATTTGGAGCATCAGATTTGGTTGGAATCCTGAGAAAATACTCCACATTTAGGGATAAACGACTATTGAAACGATAAGCAGCGGCAAATCCCATGGCAGGAATGGTGTTAATGTCCTCAGCTGTGCGTACCAGATTATGATGAACAATAGTGGGCGCAAGTTGGAAAGAAAATTTCTTACTAAACTTTCGGGCAACTAACACTTGATAGGTATAGGCAAAGCGCGAGGCAAATTTATTATCCCGATCTGGAATTGGCCACTCATCGGTATTCATTGCAACAGTAAACAAACCTACTACAGACACAGGAAAAGATTTTTTACCTGTAGACTGTTGTAGAAGGCTTGCTTTAATAAAGGCATCGTATGTTTTTTGGTAAGTACTTCTTCCTAGCCCCAACATAATTCTATCGTTGAGACCGTATTCAAAGGCAAAGCGAATAGTAGCTTGGTCTAAGCCAAATAAATTTCGAGGCCCATCGCCTAACGTTCCGAAGCGGTGAGAAATGCGAAATTCCAAAGTACCGGGAGCTACCTTTTCCACCGTATGCATATTAATTACTCGCGGCGATTCAAAAGTAGCATGGATGTATTCCGTTTCTGGTTCTTTTTCTTTGGCTAGTCCATCTAGTAAATCGTCTAAGTCGTCTTGTGCATGTATTGGCGTAGTGCCAATTAATAGTAGTATTATAAATAATAGATTAACTATGTGTTGGATTTGTATTTTTTTTTGCATCATGTTTAATCAGAATAATATGGTTTTGAGAAAAAAAATGAAGACGCAGTTGTTAGTTAGCTAGACATTAGATGTGAGATATTAGACATTAGATGTGAGATATTAGATGTGAGATATTAGATATGAAAAACAAAAAAATCTCCCGTCTCAAATCTCCCGTCTCAAATCTAGTTATCTAAAGCCCCTTGCTCGATCCATGCTTTGATGATGGACAAATTACAATCAGGGAGTTTACTGCCGTTCAAGGGCATGGCTAAAAAACCGCTATCGTGATTGATAGACCCCCAAAGGCGGCCATTATCCACATAGATAGATACATCATCATAGCCTTCTAAATCAATGCTGCCAAAATTCGGGGCATTTGCCGTGCTATGACAAGCTAAACAACTCGTTTGTAAAATAGGTACAACAGCATCTTTATAACTCACCTCTGTTGTATCACAAATTGCATCTGCAAATAATTCTTCTTCATTATCAAAGGTACAAGCCGAAAAATGCATTGCTATACCTATGATTAGGA
>JAHDHV010000462.1 GCA_020631155.1 Bacteroidota bacterium
GAGTAAGGGTAACTTTTTGACTAGATTTTGCATGATTTTTTATTTAAAAGTATTATTGACTACAAAGCTTTTAAGAAAAAGTATTCAGGCATTTAGTAAGTAGTTAGACAAAACAGATGGAGCTTTAATTGTGCTATAAATAATTGATGATAAATTAATTAGCTTGCGTTTTGTACTTCTTGTTTTTGTCTTGTTACTTAGTAGTCGATAACTAGCTGAGTTGATGAAGGTGGATGATTTACTTTTTTATTGTCTTTTCAAATAGGAAATACATTGCCAAAAAAAAAGGTAACCGTTTGTAACTCTTTTTAACTACTTTTTCTTTGAAAAAAGATGGAATTTGGTTGTAATCTATTGGTTATAAGCGATTTAATTTTTTTGAAAAAAAAAGTAGCAAATATGGCTTTTACTTGGGCAATGGTGAGGCAATTAGGTGGTATGTTTCATTTGTTGTAATACCCCAAAACTCAATAAAAATGCTTAATTTTGTATTATCGCAAGGCATTTTCTAAAACCCACTTTTCATGAAAAAAAAATTTAATGTAACTGGCAATTGTATCAAGGAGCGTCATTATATGATGGATATTTCAACCAAATTGAACAATACTATTCAATTGGTTGAAGAAGGCGAGTATTTTATCATCAATAGGCCTAGACAGTATGGAAAAACAACTATGTTATATCTTATTAGTCAACACTTAATGCAAGCAGATGATTATTTTGTTATTCATCTTAATTTTCAAGGCATTGATAACAAATGGCATCAATCAGATACCGCTTTTGCTCAAATGTTTATAGAATTTTTAGTAGAGGCAATTGAATTGGAATATCCTAAATTACATGATTTTTTGAGTGAAATACAAGCTTCTGTAACAGATATGAATAGGCTTTCTAAAGGTATTACCAAAATTGTTTATAAATTAAATAAAAAAATAGTTTTGCTAATTGACGAAGTAGATGCAAGTAGCAATTATGTTCCTTTTTTACAATTCTTAGGTATGTTGAGAAATAAATACCTGAGTCGCTTTCAAAAACATCAAGCTACATTTCACAGCATTGTTTTAGCTGGTGTTCACGACATTAAAAACCTTAAATATAAAATGAGACCAGAGGACAAAGCGCAATACAATAGTCCCTGGAATATTGCTACTGATTTTAATGTTAAAATGAGCTTCAACACATCAGAAATTGCTCCTATGTTAGAAGAATACTGTCAGGCAGAGCAATTAAAAATGGATATACCACAGATTACAGAACGCTTACATCATTATACGGCAGGTTACCCTTTTTTGGTCAGTAAATTGTGTAAACTCATTGCAGAATCTATACTACCTAAGAAAAAGGAAAAAAACTGGAACTTAGAAGATGTAGAACAAGCAGTTCAATTGCTTTTAAAAGAAAACAATACCAACTTTGATAGCCTGATTAAAAATTTAGAAAACAATGAAAAGTTATATAATTTGGTTTACAGGATTTTAATACAAGGAGAAAATATTACTTATAATCCTGATAATTCAGTGATACGTTTAGGTATTTTATACGGCGTTTTTAAGCGAAATGGACGAATTCGCATACACAATCGCATTTATGAGCAAAGACTTTTTAATTATTTAATTTCAGAAATACAAACCTCTTTTCCAGTCAAAAATGATTATAGTAACACTCCTTATGGACTACCAAACAATGAATTAGATATAGAAAAAATATTGGTTAATTTTCAAAAATTTGCCAAAGAACAATACAGTACCCAACAGGAAAAATTCTTGGAAAAGCAATGGCGGTTGGTTCTATTGGCTTTTATACAACCGATTCTAAACGATCAGGGCTACACTTTTAAAGAAGCAGAAATTTCAGAGGAAAAACGATTAGATGTTGTGGTCACCTATTTTCAACACAAATACATTATTGAATTGAAAATTTGGTATGGACAAAAAGCGCATGAAAGAGGCTTACAACAACTCAGCAATTACCTTGATGTTCAACATAAGAAAAATGGTTTTCTAGTTATTTTTGAAGAAAAAAAGAAAAAATCTTGGAAAAAAGAACACATCCGATTTAACAACAAAGAAATCTTTGCTGTTTGGATTTAAGGGTATGTTTCAAATACCATATTTTTCAAGCAAACAGTTTGTGTTTACATTAATAGGTCGTGAATTTGTGATTAGTAGATTAGTGACTAGGTATTTTTTTCATGGCGTTTTTCTTTTTTTAATAATTTGTGTACCCTTTTAAAATAATCAACAAATTTTTACCCATTAGAAAACTTAAAAACGATTGATTATTGCCAGTTTATGATCTTTAATCTCTGATTTCTAACAGCTAAATATCTAAAAGGCTAAATAGCCAAAAAGCAATTTTAAAATTAAAGTATTAGGAGTAATATCAAGTATATTCTTAATATACCATTGTCAAGTTATAATTCACAATTCAACAAATCAAAAAACTTGTCCCAAAAATACAGTCATACCGATTTAAGTGATACCATCGTCGCCCTATCCACTCCGCAAGGCGTAGGAGCAATTGGCGTTATCCGACTATCAGGTAAAGATGCTATCGCCATTTGCGACAGCGTTTTTACAGGCAAAAACCTTTTAAAACAAGCCTCACACACCCTACACTACGGCACGATTCAAGACGGCAAGCAAGTCATTGATGAGGTAGTTGTTGCCCTTTTCAAAGCACCACGTTCTTATACAACAGAAAATGTGGTTGAGGTGAGTTGTCATGGTTCGCCCTATATTTTACAAAAAGTAATTACCTTGTTCATCAGTAGGGGAGCGCGATTAGCCAAAGCAGGAGAATTTACCTTGCGTGCCTTCCTCAACGGTCGTCTCGATTTATCGCAAGCCGAAGCCGTTGCCGATCTGATAGCATCCCAATCGGAATCAGCGCATACCTTAGCCATGCAGCAAATGCGGGGAGGCTTTTCTAGTGAAATCGCTCGTTTGCGGCAAAAACTCATTGATTTTGCTTCTTTAGTAGAATTGGAATTGGATTTTGGAGAGGAGGATGTTGAATTTGCCGACCGTCAGCAGTTGGTGAGTTTGGTACAGGAATTACAAGTTTTGTTGCGAAAATTGATTCAATCTTTTGCTTTGGGAAATGCCATTAAAAATGGGGTCGCAACAGTAATTGCAGGGCGGCCAAATGCTGGAAAATCTACCTTACTCAATGCCATTTTGAACGAAGAGCGAGCCATTGTTTCCGACATTGCAGGTACTACTCGCGATACCATTGAGGAAGTGGTTAACATTAAAGGCGTACAGTTTCGCTTGGTAGATACGGCAGGCATCCGAGACGCACAAGACCAAATCGAAGCAATTGGTGTGCAAAAAACCATTCAAGCTATTCAGAAATCAACCATACTGATATACGTTTTTGATGTGATAGAACTTAGCCCGGAAGAAGTGCATCAAGACCTTGAAAAATTGCAAGAGGAAGGTTTAAAAATTATATTGGTCGCCAATAAAATGGACTTAAACCCCTTTACCAAACCAGAACAGTATACAAGCAATATTGTTCCAAATGAGCAAATTGTAAGCGCATCAGCCATTAACCACATGAATATTGAGCATCTAAAAGAAAAACTATATGAGGTTGCCCTTGCCCATGCCTTGAATAGCGAAAGCACCATTGTTTCCAATATTCGCCATTTTGAAGCCCTGCAAAAATCACAGCAAGCCCTAGACGATGTGCTACAAGGCATTGAAAATCAAGTGTCTGGCGAACTCTTAGCCCTAGACATTCGGATGGCTTTAGAATATTTAGGAACCATCACAGGAGAGGTCACTACTGAAGACCTTTTAGGTAATATCTTTTCAAATTTTTGTATCGGGAAATAGATTTTTTAACTTATTTTAATTCGTAATTCGTAATTCGTAATTCGTAATTCGTAATTCGTGATTCGGAACGAGTAATTCGTAATTCATCAATCCCCTACCTCAATCCGCCATGCTCCCGTATAAATATTAAATCGCTGCTGTCGGACAAAACCAAGTACTGTCATATTGTGTGCTTCCGCCAATTGTACCGCCAAACTAGAGGGCGCACCAACAGCCGCCAAAATAGGAATACCTGCCATCAGCGATTTTTGAATCAACTCAAAACTCGCTCGCCCACTTACCAAAATAGCATAATCATGTAGCGGAAGTAACTGTGCTTGAAAGGCTGCACCAATCAATTTATCCACCGCATTATGCCGTCCCACATCCTCGCGAACTAGATGTAACTTTCCCGAAGGAGCAAACAATGCAGCAGCATGAAGCCCTCCCGTATGACTAAAAACTTGTTGTGTTTGTTCCAGAAAATTAGGAAGTTGATGGACTATAGAAGAAGAAAAAATAGGTTGGGTATTAGGTAGCGGAGGTAAATTATTCATCTGCAATGCCTCAATCGAAGCCTTGCCGCATACACCACAACTAGAGGAGGTATAGAAATGCCGTTCCAAGCGGTTCAAATCCACTTTTGTAGTAGGAGCGAGGCATACTAAAACGACATTCTGATTGTTTGTTTTTTTGCAAGCGGTTGGACAGTAAGCTACATCCGTCACCTCATCAAGCGACCGAATAATGCCCTCTGTAAATAGGAATCCAATAGCCAATTCAAAGTCATGGCCTGGGGTTCGCATCGTAATAGAAATGCTTTTTTGCTGTCGTTGTATTACCTCGCCCCACTCAATTTTAATTTCCAAAGGTTCTTCTACTGCCAAACAGTCGTCAACGGCATGGATTTGCTGTTGTTGAACCTT
>JAHDHV010000463.1 GCA_020631155.1 Bacteroidota bacterium
TAATTCGTAATTCGTAATTCGTAATTCGTAATTCGGAACGAGTAATTCGTAATTCCAAAAAACCTGCCCCATGAAAAAAAAGCTAGTTCTCTTAGATGCCTATGCATTGATTTATCGTTCTCATTTTGCCTTTATTCGCCGTCCTTTGCTCAACTCCAAAGGTTTTAATGTTTCTGCATTAACAGGTTTTGCAAGCACCTTACAAGACCTACTGAATAAAGAAAAGCCAACTCATTTTGCAATTGCCTTTGATCCGAGTGGTCCAACTGTTCGCAATCATGAATATGATTTTTACAAAGCGAATCGCGAGGAAATGCCCGAAGATATACGGCTATCCCTTCCTTATATTAGACGGTTGGCGGATGCTTACAATATCCCTATTTTGGAGGTAGACGGCTACGAGGCGGACGACATCATTGGTACCATTGCCAAAAAAGCGGCTGCCGATGGCTTCAAGGTTTACATGGTGACTCCTGATAAGGATTACGAGCAGTTGGTGGAAGAAAATATTTTTATGTACAAACCTGCTCGTTCAGGTAAGCCAAGCGAAATTTATGATGTGCAAAAGGTGTTGGACAAATGGGGCATTGAAAAAACAACACAGGTCATTGATATTTTGGGCTTAATGGGCGATGCGGTGGATAATATTCCCGGTATAAAAGGGGTTGGCGAAAAAACGGCTGCTAAATTGATTCGACAGTTTGGTAGTGTGGAAAATATGCTGGAAAATACGCATGAAATTAAAGGGAAATTGCGCGAAAAGGTGGAAAATGATAAGGAAAACGCCATCATTTCCAAATACTTAGCCACTATTATTTTAGATGTTCCTATTGCTTATGAACCAGAGGAGTATACCATTCAAGAGATAAATAAGGAAAAATTGACGGAATTATTCCACGAATTGGAGTTTCGCACACTTGGCAAACGAGTGTTGGGTGATGACTATGAATTGGTAGGCAAAACAACTAAAAAAACACAAAAAACAGGACAGTTAGGCTTGTTTGATACGGTTGTTAATGAGGATGGATTACCCGAAGTTCCAGAAGGTAAAAATATTCACAATACTCCACACGACTATAAAATTGCAGATACCGCCGAAAAAAGAGCAAGCTTAATTCAATTGCTCAATACCCAATCGGCAGTTAGCTTTGATACTGAAACCACCAGTGTTGATGCCAATAATGCGGAGTTGGTAGGCTTGTCGTTTAGCTTTGAAACTGGAACAGGTTGGTATGTGCCCATTCCCAAAGAACAGACAGAAGCAAGAGCAATCGTTCAGGAATTTAAGGACTTTTTTGCCAATGAAAAAATAGATAAAATTGCTCAGAATATTAAGTATGATATGTTGGTATTGAAATGGTATGATGTAGAGGTAAAAGGCACTTTGCAGGACACCATGTTGGCGCACTACCTACTAGAGCCTGACATGCGACATAATTTGACCATTTTATCTGAAACCTACCTGAATTACAAACCCATAGACATTGTTTCTTTAATTGGCAAAAAGGGCAAAAAGCAAAAAAGTATGCGGCAAGTAGCTGTAGAAACGGTAGCAGAATATGCCGTAGAAGATGCAGATTTAACTTGGCAATTGCACCAGCATTTTACCCAAAAAATAACGCAAAAAAAACTCCAAAAACTATATGCCGATGTAGAGGTGAAACTAGTACCTGTGCTTGCTGAAATTGAATACAATGGCGTGGCTTTGGATACTGATTTTTTAAAAAATTATTCTAAAGAATTGGTAGAAGAACTAAAGGCTTTACAAACGAGCATTTTCCAACAAGCAGGCACAGAATTTAATTTAGATTCCCCTAAGCAGTTGGGCAATGTGTTATTTGGCACAATGGGCATACCCTATAAAGGAGCAAAAACCAAAACAGGGCAGTACTCCACCAATGAAGCGACTTTAACAAAATTAGCCAGCGAACACGCCATTGTCAACGATATATTAAGCTATCGAGAATTAAACAAACTCCGCAATACCTATGTGGATGCCCTACCTACCTTATTAAATCCCAAAACGAAGCGCATACACAGCAGTTTCAATCAAGCAGTTGCTGCAACGGGGCGGTTGAGTTCGGCGAATCCGAATTTGCAAAACATCCCGATTCGCACCGATAGGGGGCGTAAGGTTCGACAGGCATTTATACCACGCGGCGAAGGTTATGTACTGTTTGCAGCCGACTATTCGCAAATTGAACTCCGTTTGATGGCTGCTATGAGTGGCGATAAAGCAATGAAAGAGGCATTTATCAATGGTACGGATATTCACACCGCTACCGCAGCGCGCGTATATGGTGTAAGCCTTGACAAAGTAGACGGTGACATGCGGCGAAAGGCAAAAATGGTCAATTTCGGTATTATTTACGGTATTTCTGCCTTTGGTTTGTCGCAGCGTTTGAGTATTCCGCGAAGCGAAGCCAAAGAAATTATTGACGAATATTTTAATCAATATGCTGGTATTCAGGAGTATATGGATCGTGTGGTAGAAGAAGCTAAAGAGAATGGGTATGTAGAAACGATTTTGGGGCGGCGGCGATATTTAAAAGACATCAATTCACGCAACCGTACTACCCGACAGTTTGCCGAGCGCAACGCCATCAATACCCCGATTCAAGGTTCGGCAGCCGATATGATAAAGGTTGCCATGATCAACATTCACCAAGCCATGCAAGAACGACAAATGCAGTCGAAAATGATTCTACAAGTGCATGACGAATTGGTGTTTGATGCCCTAGAATCAGAATTAGACGAGTTAAAGACATTGGTAGAAGATAAAATGAAACACGCCATCACCCTGTCTGTTCCTTTGGAAGTAGGTATGGGCATTGGACAAAATTGGTTAGAAGCGCATTAGTAGCGACACAAAATCTTGTGTCTGTACATCTGCAATCCAAAATCCCATATCAAAAAATCCAAAATCGCAGATCATTTCCCTACTGTCAATGTAATTTGGTGTTGAACCGTTTTATCTGTTCTTTTTTGCGCTACTTCGGTAGTCCAAACCTGCGTGCCCGTATTTTCTAGTGGAATGGTAAAAGTGAAGTTTCCATATTGAGAATTGTCATTGGCATTAATCACGCTCAATTTAGCATCAGGAGTGATGCTCCATGTGAAATCTTCTTGGCCGTATGCCTTTTGGCTGGCACCCGTACCATCTATATTAAAAATCATCGTACCTGCGTCAACTTCTGTATGTTCATTAACGATCTCTCCATTCTCCAAAGTAATGATAGTTGATTCGGTAATTTTCCAAATGCCTACCATTTGTTCCTCCAAAGAAGCAGTACGATTAGTTGTAGTATTGCCATTGTTAGCAGTAGCAAATAAAGTAAATGCTAATAAAAAGTACGATATGAATAAAAATCTTAATCCTTTCACGGCTAATATGTTTTTACAGTTTAGCGAATAAAAAATGGTTACAGTTAATTCAGTGGTGGAACTAATGAACACTTAACAGTCAGTCAAAAAAATCCGTTGGTATCAATGTCAGTCAGTTACCAAGTTCGGAAAAAACACCATAAGGCTATTAGCTGAAAAGGGTTGAGGGTATAATTAGAATAATAATCAACAAAATTTGTACTTAGAATATGAAGTACAACATAATTAGTCAGAGTGAGGCGGTTTTGAATTGAATTACTAAAAGTAAATTCAAGGGCTTGAAAAATTTGTCTTATCAGACAGTAGTAGTTAGCTTTTTCTTTTTTGTTGTTTATTCAAATGGCTGTATGCCTTTTGGGTTCTTGTTCTCTTATACGCAATAACCTTTCCGAAGGTTAGGATCGTATTTTTTTTTTGAAAATACATTGCCTTAAAACAGACATTTACATGTTAAAACTCAAAAAAGAAATCTTATTCAAATCTTTTTTTTTTAGGTTAGCATAAAAACTCAATTGCATTTTTTCAACTACCTTTAAAGCCATATTTTTCAGAGTGCTACAGAAGGAAATTATACAAGCTAAAGTAATATTTAGCATAATTTTACAAAAAAAAATATACCCCAATCTATATAAATTTCATAAAAAAAATCATACAATAATATTGCAATATTTTTACTTTACATCCATATTATTCAAATAATCAGATACAATAACAACAACTTTTCAATTAAACTATAAATACAAGTAGTAAATTTAATTTAGAAATTGTTTAAAAGCTTGACTATTTGTTTGCCTATATTTGCTAATACTTTCTATTAAAAAGCTAACTTTAGGAGCTTCATATTCAGTTTTTTAAGTAGTTTAAAAAACCGCCATATCTATTTATATAAGAAATAACATTCAAAAAGCTTTTTTAGCATACAAACAAGCACATACAAAACAAAAAAAGTTTAAATATTTTTAAATTCACAAAAAAAACACTACTAATCAAGTATTTAAAAATAATATAAAATACGCATATTATTTTTACTTAGCAATAAAAAAGGTTACATAAAAAAATAATAGTCAAGCTTACGTTTTTTAGCAAAAAAAAATGCTAAAATTGAAACAATAGTCAAGCCTCTTAAAAATAGTGACGGCAATTTTTTGTTATGCGTTTTTTTTTGTAGTTGAAAGTGAGCTATAGTAAGACTTATCTAGGAAAGTTGCTCGTAAATAGGAGCTCATACTTTTTTGATATGGCTTATTACATCTTTAAAGGATAAAATTAAGATTTCACATCATTTACCAAAGCGTAAAAACAGGAATCTTTGGAGAAGCGTTACTGTTTTTTAGTAATGCAGAA
>JAHDHV010000464.1 GCA_020631155.1 Bacteroidota bacterium
TTTTAGATATTTGGCTTTTTAGCTTTTTAGATATTTGGCTTTTTAGCCTTTTAGATATTTGGCTTTTTAGCTTTTTAGATATTTGGCTTTTTAGCCTTTTAGATATTTAGCCTTTTAGATATTTGGCTTTTTAGATATTTGGCTTTTTAGCCTTAAAACACCTAATCACTGAGCTACGAATCTACGTTTAGAGTAATGCTGTTGTAATCAGAGTAATACTTTTTAATTAAAAAAAAATATATTTTCAAGTAAAGAATAAAATTTTACAAAAAAAACAGCTAATATTCAGCACTTAAGTTTTATAAATATCGTTATAAGGCAAGTAAACCTCAAGGTATGTTTCAAGTACCATATTTTTCAATCAAACAGTTTGTGCTTATTTTAACAGGTCGTAGATTCGCGATTAGTGGATCAGTGATTTGTGTTAGTAAGAAAATGAAACATACCAACCTAAAATATCAAAAAATGCCTAAGTTTTTAGAATATGAGTTTCTACTTATTATTGTAGGATGACTAAAAACTTTTTACATAAAAAAAAAACTCTATATTGCAAGTGTATGTCAATGCTTATGGTTAAAGTCCCGTATCTGAAACTTTTAACTTTATTTATGTAGTGAAAAAATAAAAGATTGATTATGTTTAAGTATGTAGTTACAATAGTATTATTGGTAATATTAGGGGTATTAAGTACTCAACTTTTGGTAGAAAGAAGCACAAAAAAATATTTGTATAATGACTTTACTGCACTTCCTAAAAATAAAGTAGGACTTGTATTAGGAACAGTAAAAATATTAAAAAATGGACGAATTAACCATTATTACAAATACCGTTTGCAAACGGCTGTAGAATTATATCAAAGTGGTAAAATTGACTACCTATTATTGAGTGGCGACAATCACAAAAATGATTACAATGAACCTGAAGATATGCGCGAAGACCTTTTAAAAATGGGTATCCCTGATAATGTTATTTTCCTAGACTATGCAGGTTTCCGAACACTCGACTCTGTAGTGCGCTGTAGAGAAGTCTTTGGGCAAGAGGAATTTACAATCATTTCTCAAAAATTTCACAATGAACGCGCCCTGTTCATAGCTCGCAAAAAAGGCATTAATGCGGTAGCAGCAAATGCGCGAACTGTTGGAATGAGATACAGCATTAAAGTGCAAATTCGGGAGCTATTAGCAAGGGTTAAAATGCTGTTGGATTTGTATATTTTAAATAAACAACCGCACTTTTTAGGAGAAAAAGTAAAAATTGGCTAGAGTTGATAATTGCGAATTATGCGCCCACATTAGGTTATTAGAACTCAAAATTATTGTGTAATTTACTTGTTTATTCATCAAAATGCTAAGATGTTTCTTATTTTTGCAGTATATTGACAAACATCTTATCACAATTCTTATTGCACAAACTAACAAATATGAAAATAAAGTACTACTTATTACTGCTTATCTTTCTGAATTTAATCTCCGATTTTTCTTTATTTGCACAATCAGATTTTCCGATTATTGATGTAGAAAATATTGACATAGTTCGCGATAAATGGGGCGTTCCACATATTTATGGTAAAACAGATGCCGAAACTGCTTATGGTCTTGCTTGGGCAAATGCAGAAGATGATTTTGCCACTATGCAAGAAACTTTGTTGGCTGTCAAAGGGCAATTGTCTGCTGTAAAAGGCAAGGAAGGAGCTTTATTAGATGCATTAGCCTTTATTGTAGAGGCAGATGCGGTTGTCGAACAACATTTTGACAAGGCGTTTTCCGTTGAATTTAAAAAAGTACTCAATGGCTATATGCAAGGAATTAATGCCTATGCTGCGAAACATCCTAAACAGGTTTTAAGGAAAAAAATATTTCCAATTACGGAAAAAGATTTGATCAAAGGCTATGTTACCTTAATGACCATCATTACCAATGTACACTACGACTTAGGGCGCATTTTTGACAACACAATCGTAAACCAAGAAAGCGGCAGTATGGGGCGCGGCTCCAATGGCATTGCTTTAAGTCCTAAAAAAAGCAGTGATGGAAATACTTATTTGGTAGCTAATTCACATCAGCCCTTGCGCGGAGTGAGCGCGTGGTATGAGATGCATGTTAATAGTGAAGAAGGTTGGAATTTTTTAGGCGGTACTTTCCCCGGAGGAGTTAGCCCTTTTTTGGGTACCAATGAACATCTCGGCTGGACACATTGTACCAATTACGCCGATTTTCACGATGTTTACAAATTAAAAATGCATCCAACGGAAAAAAAACAATACCTTTTTGATGGAGAATGGATAGAATTAGAGAAAAGAGTATTAAAATTAAAAGTAAAAGTCGGTCCTATTCGTATTCCTGTAAAGCGAAAATTTTACAAAAGTAAATACGGCCCTACCTTTAAAACTAAAAGTGGTTATTATGCCTTACGCTTCCCCTCTAATATGGAAATACGCGCAGCAGAACAATGGTATCAGATGAGTAAAACCACTGATTTTGACGGCTTTAAGCAGACTATGCGCCAGCAACTGCTGCCTAGTTTAAATACTGTTTACGCGGATAAAACGGGGAATTTATATTTTTTAGGCAATGGTTTATTTCCCAAGCGAAATCCCAAATATAATTGGCAGGGAGTGATAAAAGGAGATACTTCCGCTACCTTATGGCAACCCAAATTTATGCCTTTTGATAGTCTTGTTCAGCTAGAAAATCCTAAATGTGGTTATATTTTTAATTCAAATAATACGCCATTTAACTGCACTTGCCCAGAAGAAAATCCAAAAGCGGAAAACTACAACAAAACGATGGGCTATCTAACCAAAAATACGGCACGATCTGTTCGCTTTCAGGAGTTAATATCGGCTTATGATAAAATGAGCTATGATGACTTGAAAAAAATAAAATACGACTCTGGTTTTACCCTGCCACTTTACACTCGAACCTTTGAAAATTGGGACAATATTCGTCATTTAGACCCTAAAAAATATCCTGATATTGCTGATGCTATTGAATGGTTGAAAAAATGGGATGGCAATGCCGCAACCGATAATCGACAAGCGGCTTTAGTTTCCTTAACTATTCAGTACATTTTAAAAAAATATAGAAAATTAGGGCAAATAGACTATAATAACAAACCTAAAGATATTGTTTATGCTAATGCATTGCGCTATGCTAAAAAACATTTGCTCAAGCATTTTGGCAAAATGGATATTCCGTTAGGGGACTTGCAAGTGCATGTGCGCGGCGACAAAGAATTGCCAATTTGGGGCTTACCAGAGGCTTTAACTCAAATGTATACAGTGCCTTATAAAAAAGGAAAATTTCAAAGTTACTTAGGTGATTCCTATATTTTATTTGCTACTTATAATGAAAGTGGCATAAAAAAAATTGAAACGATTCATTGCTATGGTGCTTCTAATCATCCTGATAGCCCTCACTATGATGATCAAATGGATATGTACGTTAATAAACAATTGAAAACAATGACTTTAGATAAGGAGAAAATTTATAAAGAGGCCGTAAAGGTATATCAGCCGAAATAGGAAATGCTTTTTGGATGTTTGGATTTTTAGACTTTTGGATTTTTGGTATGTTTCATTTCCTTCCTAACACTTTCCTGAACAGTTGCTATTTAGATATTTAGCCTTTTGGCTATTTAGCTTTTAGAAATTAGCGATTAGAGATCAGAAATTGGACTTTTCTTCTGGATTTTATTTTATATAAAAGTCAGTGACTATTAATTAGTTGTAAGGAGTATGATGGCTAAAGCAGTCGTTACAGAACTCATTTTTAAAAAAAACAAAAGTCCAAAAACGAATCACTGGTCTACTAATCACGAATCCACGAGCTGTTAAAGTAAGCACAAACTGTTTGGTAAAAAAACACACTATTTGAAACATACCTGATTAATTAGTTGAAAAGCATTGAGTTTAAAATTAATTAAAAAATAAAAACTTTAAAACCTTGTAACTTTGCTACCTTCCAAACTCTAAGATATTTAGATTTTCAAAACGATCTTATTCGTTCACGAATCCATTGTTAAACGAATCTACTAACCCCATAAATCCACAAATGAAAAAAATAAGCATAAAAAACTTATTCTCTGTTGAAGGGAAACTTCCCAAAGCAGACGAGGAGGAGGTTTTTGAAAAAATTATTGAGCAGGAAGATTTTCTATTAGAGCGCATTATTTCCACAGGGCAGCAATCTCCCGAAGGATTTTGGTATGAGCAGCAAAGGGACGAATGGGTTGTTTTGTTACAGGGAAAAGCAACTTTGCAATTTCAGCGGCCAAACGAGGAAGTGCAGCTAAAGGCAGGAGATTCTATTTTACTGCCTGCTTTATGCAAACATCGCGTTAGCCATACAAGCAACGAACCGCCTTGTATTTGGTTAGCTTTGCATTATAAAGTGACTAAATAAAACCTCCTACTCCTGCCATTATTTTTCTATCGCCAAATCGCTAATCTACCATAAACACCAAGCCACTCAATTCTTTGGTTTTTCCTGAGTCGTAGTGTTGGATTTTGACCTTTGAAAACTCCAAAATATTGCCTTTTCTAGCATCTGCCAACAATTTTTTAGTCGTACTTTTAAAACGAGCAAATGGATTTACCGCTTTTTGACCAGTTGTTTTATTGGTCACCACAAAGCTGATAATTTTATAATCTTTATTGGCATTTACCCCGCTCATTTCCAGTATCTTAGCTGTTTGCAATTTAAACAAAGAAATTTTTCCGCCAC
>JAHDHV010000465.1 GCA_020631155.1 Bacteroidota bacterium
ATGTCTTAAATCTTATGTCTTAAATCTTATGTCTTAAATCTTATGTCTTAAATCTCCCGTCTAAAAAACCACCTATGGCTACAGATGCTCAAATATTAAAAAGTATACTGGCATTAAGAGGAATTAGTGCAAAAGAATTTTTGGCAAATACCGAAATCAGCCAAAACACTGCCTATAGCAAAAATGGCTTATTCCATGATGATACCATATATACGCGTGAACATTTCGCCCTGATTACCAATATTTTAGGCATCAATTACGGAGAAGTATATTTTAGAGATAAACGCCCTGTTTTATCTTATCGAGAATTAGTTGTAGAAAATGAACGTTTGAAAAAATTATTAATAGAGCAAGAATTATACATTCAGCAACAACATCTTTTACTAACGGCTTTTCAAAAATTAATGGAAAAGTGGTTGAGGAGAAAGTAATTTTTTTTTGATAAAAATAGTAATAAGTATAGTGTAAACTAAGTTATATATGTGCAAATATTTAGATACTGACTTGATTTTGCTTTTGAGGTTGAAAATGATGTAGTTTACTTTTAAATGTAGCATTTTTTTAATCCCAGTGATGGAATCAAAACAGTATTTGAATCCAAAAAAAGATTAATTTTCACGCTCTAATAGTTGGCTGCTAACAACTAGGAATCCTCTGTTTTTAGAGCAGAAATTTAGCCTAATAATGGTAGAGGTCAACATATTTTTTGGGATTGTGCAGTTAATTAGCTATCTTTAACCTAAGTCAATCATTAAAAAAATAACCCTTTTTTGTGTAAAAGTCTTTGATTTTCAATTAATTAATATTAAAAGCCTACAGCACTATTTCAAATAAAACACTCAATACCAACAAACTAAACAATAAGTCCAAATCCAACTACCTTTTTTTCTGAAGCTCAATTATTTATGTACGTTTAACGCAAAGAACCAATGGACAACGAAATCCCTGTTATTTTTCATAATTTGAAACCAAAACCATTTAAACTAAGTTCAAAAGCGCGCTACAGTTTGCTTTTTGTCCTATTATTGATATTTAGTAATTTTTTAACCTATAAAACGGTTGAATATGTAATTACGCTGAATCACAATACAGACAGACCTTTATTTTTACTAGATAATGCTAAAACTTATGTAGACAATACCAAAGCTTTTGAAAGCAAAGTGCGAAAAGTAAGCTATAAATTAGGCATTGCACCCGAATGGTTGATGGCAGTCATGCACTCTGAGTCGAGATTTAATGCTTCGGTGAAAAATTACAAAGGCAGCGGCGCAACAGGTTTGATACAATGGATGCCTGCTACCGCAAAACATATGAACACAACAACGGAAAAGTTGGGCAAAATGACTCATGTAGAGCAGTTGGATTATGTGTACAAATACTTGAATGAACACCGACAATATTACCGCGATTTTGAAAGTTTGACCGACCTTTATTTAGCCATTCTTTACCCTAGAGCTTTGGAGGGAGATTATTGTTATACCCTCTATGCACAACCCTCTAAGAAATACAAAATGAATCAAGGACTAGATGAAAATAAGGATGGTTCTGTAACAGTATTAGATATTGACAAACGAATGAAACGCCTCTATCGCCCTGCTTATGATGCTAATAAACCGCCTACCTTTTTTGAAAAAATATCAGAATTAATGAGCTATGGGAAAGCAAGTTCTTAAAAAGAAGTAGGAGTTTGTTTATGTTTTTTTGATAATGTGTATTGCTATACTGAGTTTTTGCACACATTTTGTTATTCCCACATCAAAAAAAATCACAAGATTTAAATGGTTTAATAACAATGTATTGCCAAATGGAACAAGAATGATAATGAAAAAGTATGTTGTTTTTTTATTTTTGTCAAAAATTAAAATAGTGTCTATGCTGTTATTGGAACTTTGGGTGGTTAAATGGCTGAAATATAATTGATTACATTTTTTTTTTTTTTGTAAAATGATTATTTAATTTCTTAAACTTGCCTATTTTGCCATTCAATCAGGGTTTGTTTATGTCAAAAAAAGCCTTTATATTTGTATCATCAATCCGCTTTTAAGTAGGAAAATGAATGGCATTTTACCTACATTTTACTTTCAAAACCATTTCATCCCAAATATATCTAATGGTATTTTCCATAGAGTTAGGTACCTAATATCTGTTTATATAAAAATAAAATAAACCATTAGATTCTAAAGATTACCCAACAATAAAAAAGCCTTGCAACTTCTAGGAAGTTACAAGGCAAAGCTGTGTAGCCTAGCTTAGTGAGGCTACAAAACTTTATTCAACAATTAAAAGTATTTAAAATTATGAACTTAAACAAATTTTTAGGTTTGTTTTTAATGGTAGGGGTATGCTTACTATTGTTTTCAGCTTGTCAGAAAGAAGAAACAGTTGAAACAATTCCTTTTATAAAAGAAGCCTATCAACCAACTGAAACAGTAGATGTAAAAGAAGTAGTCACTAATTTTATAGGCTATGTGAAACAAGCTAATGATTACAAAACCGCTTTCCGAAACACAGAAGTAAATGAAGGAATGTGGCTTATGGAAGCAGCCTTTAACTATCTGTACAACAGAAATTTGCGTCAAAAGACGGTAGAAACACGCGACTATGAAATAAGTATTCAAAGTGTGAATGCATCGGGAAAACTAGAGATGCAAGGTAGCGATATGACCGCACAATTTGAAGTTTTAGAAAAACGAATGACTGCTTATGCAGAAAAGAAAGGCTTAGTATTAAAGTTGATTGACTTTGAAATTAAGTCAACCAATAAGCAGCAAACGCAATTGATAGTGAGGGGAGTGTATGGTGACGCAGAAGCAGCTAGATTGTCAGGCTCAAAAATCAATCATTGTGGCAATTGGTATGATTGTGAAGAAACAATACAGGCGGCTGGTGAACGAATGGAAGAATGTATCAATGAAAGTATACAATGTAGTAGTAATATGGGTAATTGTTGGTTTAGTAGTGTGAATCTATTAACAAGTATACCAATTGCTCCATCTGTAGCGGGCTATGGTAATCAAACTAATAATCCATGGGCAGAGTCTTTGTACTATGCTACATTTTTATATTTTCCATCTGCTGACTTTGTAGAACATTTAGAAGATACACGTTCAGTGATTGACTATGAAGTAGAAGCATCAAACTTAAGTGATTACTATACTAATGTAGGACTTGCTTTTGTAGAAGTATCAGGAGATGAAGTGCCGAGCGGTGTAAAATGGATACAAGTTGATCAAATTGTGGTAGGATATTCTAATGGATATTAAAAAATAATTCAACTTTCCTAAATCCCTTTCAGTCGGAGAACTGAAGGGATTTTTTTAATAATAAAAAATATGAATAATAAATTAAATGTTTTGTTGTTGTGTTGTTTCTGCGCTGTTACTAATATAACAAGCTTCGCCCAATCTTTTCAACCTTTAGAAAAAACGACTTATGCAGATCGGATTTACACCATTAACAATGCCATCAATGGAAAGTATATTTATTTTTACTCACAATTGTTATATGGCTCCACAGAAACAAGTTATAGTGTTAAGTTGCTAGAACCAGGTAAAGGAGTAGTTCAGGAGCAGCATTTTACAACTCCTGATGAGTTATGTATTACTTACAATATTATAGTGGATACAACTAGTCAACATTATTTCATATTAGGACAGTGTGTATCAGAAGAAACAGAAAAAAGTAATTTATTTTTTTTAGAAATGGATACCCTATTAAATGTAATTAATCATCATGAATTGGAAGATTCTATAGGGATGTATTATATTTATACCGCGTTTATTAATGATAAAAAAAATCTCGTAGTAATGGGACCTAAGGATGGCTTAATAGAACCCTTTACAGCAATTGCAGAATATGATAGGAAAGGAAACCTAATAAAAAGTAAGGTATTAGAGGTCTACTTAGGAGAGTTTATGTTTCAAAAAAGTGATTCAATTTATTGTTTAAAAACTGTTCCTGCACATACTATATATGAATTAGATACAGAGTTTAATATACTTACTGAACATCAACTTCCTGTTTCTTTAATTGAAGGGAAGAGAGAAAGAGTTAAAGGAGAACATTTCTGGATGGGAGCAAATAAATACAATCCTGTTACTTATCCCGCAAAAGGCTTTAAGTCTGTAGAAATATATCGCTTTAATCAATTGTTGGAGTATGAGGTTATTTTTGCAGATACCATAGAAAATTATCCTGATCTATTATCGTATCATACATACACTTTTGATTATATTGATAGTGAATATTTATACTATACTCCTTTGCTTGGAGATTGCTTTATTAGTTCATATGGTGACTGTGATACTTATATCGCACTGTATAGTCTTAGAGGAGACGGTCAGTTAAATTGGTTTAAATTATTGGGCGGTGATTCGGGGTATTCCATTGAACGAACATTGGCAACACCCGATTTAGGTTGTTTGTTGTTGATTAAAAAATATGATATAAAAGAAAATAATCCTTTTGAGGAGGATATGTATTACATTAAATTTGATAAAGAGGGAAATGTGGAACCCGATTATTTTCCAAACTTGACCAGTTCAACTACAGCATCTGACATTCCTATCCTAGATGTTTTAGTCTATCCTAACCCAACAACAGATGTTTTACGCTATCATTTTGGCAGAAACCACCAGAATTTTGATATCTGCATTTATAACTTAGCTGGTCAACAAGTGTTATCTGATTCCATTACTGACCGACAAACTAATATCCAACATT
>JAHDHV010000466.1 GCA_020631155.1 Bacteroidota bacterium
TCATTGGCTTTTATGATGAGCTATTGCGTGAGGTATCGGGTTTGGGAGTTCGTTAGTCATTTTACTATGGTATTAGTATGAGGTTAAAAAATAAAAGTTTTTCACATCATTGCATTTTCCATTTTGATGTAATAGACAGCAAAATATGGCTACAAGCTAACTGGACAGCCTGGGATGTCACCAAAGATTTAGTCGAAATGGGGGTGCCAAAGTCAGATATTGTATTGGGCTTCCACTCCCCCGACAGACGAGCTTTTGACGGCTTTGCAGAAGGGTGATTTTTTTGGTGAAAAACAAGCAATTCTGTTCATTTTTTTGTATATTAAGCACTTAGACATAAGATTTAAGACGTGAGATAAGTAAATCACTATTAATAATTTATAACAAATCCAATAATTATTTGATTTGAGTGTGTCAAGGATTTAGGGAATCGCAAAATATTGTGTTAAATGAACGATGAATATTTATTTTTCCCAAAAACAAAATATCATTTTTTTCTTGGTTTTTAGGAGCGACCTTGAAAGTTTTTGCGTTAAGAAAATTGGAATAAAACTCGTTAAGAAATATCCGCAGTGATACGGATTTTAGGAATCCACCGAATTTCATTCAAACTTTAATCCTCTGATTACCAGACATTTACCTTGATTAGAAAAGGAGTATCACCTTAGGAGATTTTAGAGTTTTACTCCAATTTTTAGCGAAAAAGTTTCATCATCTTGATTTTTTTTTTCTTTTTTATCAAGCAAAAAGAAAAAAAACGTAGGGAAAGGGAGACTTTTTAAGATTAAGGGAAAAGCTGTTATTATACGATTTCCCTCTTTTCTTGACACACTCATTTGATTTTGTCTAACTAGTTATAAACACAAAAATCACTAAAAATTATATTATGCACAAAAAATGAAAAATGGGGAGTTGGGAAGTATTTTTTTATTGCTATTCTATAGAAAAAAATGTATTTTTGTTGGTAAAAAGACTATATGGCTAAAGACCGAGATCACGAAACTGTTCGCATTGCGCTAGAAAAAGATGGCTGGACAATTACAGATGCCCCCTATACGATGGAAGGGCAGGATGTTACTTTATTAGCGGATTTAGCGGCAGAACGTTTGTTTGTCGCAACAAAGGGAAAAGAAGAAATTGTTGTTGAAATCAAAAGCTTCAGTCATCCTTCATTAATTCACAATTTTCACATCATAGTTGGTCAGTATCGAAACTATTATCGTATTTTATAGAAACTACCTCACGATAAAGATAAAATCTTGTATGTAGCTATTCCTATAGAGACTTATGAAAAACTTAAACAAGAAGCTTTTTTTACAATGCTCCTTGAGGAAGAAGCTATCAAGTTAATTATTTTTAACAAAACAACTCAAACAATTGTGCAATGGTTGGGCTAAAAACAGAACAATACAAGACGTATATAAAAAACATACTAGAAAAGTACGATTCCTATTTAGACAAAAACGATCCTGTTCGTAATTTAAATATATTTGATGACGAAAAAGGGCATTATTGTGCTATGGATGTCGGTTGGAACGGAACTCATTTTGTTCACAACTGCATTTTCCATTTTGATGTAATAGACGGTAAAATCTGGCTACAAGCTAACTGGACAGATTGGGATGTCACCAAAGATTTAGTCGAAATGGGGGTACCAAAATCAGATATTGTATTGGGCTTCCTCTCCCCCGATAGACGGGCTTTTGATGGCTTTGCAAAGGGGTGATTTTTTGGTGAAAAACAAGCAATTCCGCCCATTTTTTTGTATAATTGGAAAGAGAACAAAACAAAAAACATGTTACGTAAAAGTTTTGAAAAATGGGGAGTTGGGGAATTACATCATGCTTTTGGCTTGAAAAGACACTATGAAAATTTTAAGCCACTAGATGATTGGTTGGCTGTTACCCCTAAAATTAGTGCTACTGATAAAGAGCGTTTAGATGAATTAAAAAAAGATTTGATTTATAATACACATTATTGGAATGAGGCGGAGTTAAAAGTTTTTTTGATTGGACAACTGCTTGCAATATCTAAATTAAAAAGCGAGCACTATAAAATTTTCCTAAAACGAAAAATAAAGGCAACTGCTAATAATGTAGCGTTAAAAGGGGTAGTAGATTTGGTCATTGCTGAAGGAATTGGTAAACCAATAAATTCCTACTTTGTTCTTCATCAATGTAAACCAGCAAAAAAAAAGACTAATAATGTCCCCCCAATAGCGCAATTGCTTTCACGGATGCTCGCAGTACAAGCAATTAACGACAAAAAGCACCCCATTTATGGTTGTTATATGCTAGAGTGGTTTTGTTTTTTTGTGGTACTAGATGGAACAGATTACGGAGTAAGTAAGGTCTATAATCCTTGTAATGATGATATTTACCAAATTGTTGCGCTTATGCGTGAGGCGCGGAATTATATTTTAGACATTTTGGGGGTGGCATCGTAGCGGCAATTTACTCGCCATAAAAAAAGGAGCCATTAGAGCGTTCAGTTAAATAGACAAAATTAAGTAACTATTGAACTCACCATAAATTATTGATGGTAAATGAATCATCTCACGTCCCAAATCTAACATATAAATATTCAACATAAAACTTACCAAACAAGCCCATCAACAAACACCTCAATAACTCCCAAAAAAAGCGAACGCTTTATTGTCTTTTCTGTTAAATAATTGGCAATAGGCCAAAAACCCTATTTTATAAAAAAATAAACATGCAGAAAAATAAAGAAGTTGTGGTTCCGTATCAGGAATCGGAATTGGGCAAAAAAAAGCAAATAGCTCAGATGTTCGACAATATTGCGCCGCGCTATGATTTGCTGAATCGGCTGTTGTCTTTGGGCATTGATAATTGGTGGCGATGGCGTGCCATTAATCAGTTAAAATCTTTGCAACCCAAAGAAATATTGGACGTGGCAACGGGAACAGGAGATTTGGCATTGGCAATGATGCGATTAAACCCTGACAAGGTTATGGGAGTAGATATATCAGAGGAAATGCTGGCAGTCGGACGGGAGAAAATCCGCAAGCGTGGTCTACAAGAAAAGATAGAACTCCGGGTAGGAGATGCAGAAAATTTACCATTTGACAACAATAGTTTTGATGCCGTAACCGTTTCCTTTGGGGTACGTAATTTTGAGAACCTAGAACAAGGAGTTACAGAATTGTATCGGGTATTAAAGCCCGGTGGAAAGTTGGTAGTGCTAGAGTTTTCAAAACCTAAACGCTTTCCTATCAAGCAGTTATTTGGCTTTTATTTTAAATATATATTGCCAACAATCGGCAGATTGGTTTCTAGTGATGATAGTGCGTATACCTACTTACCTGCTTCGGTGCAAGCTTTTCCCGAAGGAGCAGCTTTCACCGATATTTTAATTCATTCAGGCTTTAAAACATCACAATGTATCGAACTAAGCTTTGGCATTTGCTCCATTTATACGGGACAAAAATAGCTTTTTTTTGTCTTTTCTTGTTGTTATTACCTACAACGGGCTGGTCACAGAAAAATTTACCTAATCATGATAAGAAATTATTGCATTTTGGCATTTCATTAGGCTTAAACAATTCAAATTTTGGGATTACCCGTTCCGATCTTTTTTCTTTTCACGATACCATTCAGGTAGTAGATTCACCTCGCGCCCCGGGTTTCAATATTGGAATTATTTCTGATTTACACCTTGGCCCTCATGCCGATTTGCGTTTTATTCCAGCTTTAATTTTTGCGGAAAAAAAGTTGCGCTATGAGGAATTTTACCGCAGTCAAGATACAACACAGGTAATTGAATCTATTATTTTGAGTTTTCCGCTTAGTTTCAAATACAAATCAGACCGTTTTTTCGATAATTTTCGTTTTTATGTGCTTGGAGGTTTGCGCTTTGATTGGGATTTAGCTTCTAATTCTAAAGCGCGTAAAGCAACAGATATTGTAAAAATCGCCAGCAATGATTTTAGGATTGATTATGGTTTTGGCTTAGAATTTTACTTTCCATTATTTATTTTCTCTCCCGAAATAAAAATTTCACAAGGTATTCGCAACCTACATGTACCTACGCCAGACTTACGTTACTCAGATGTATTGGACAAACTGAGGTCTAGGTACATTACTATTTCTTTGCAATTTGAAGGCTAATATTGTCATTTATAGGTCATAAAACATGCAAAATATTCCTGTTCTACCTTTTATTTATGGTAGAAAAAGTGTATTCCAAAAAACTTTGAGTGACTTAGTAAGTCTAGTTTTGTCTAAACAGCAAATAATAGATTTTTACCATTCAATAGTTGATAATATAGTCATCTATGGCAAAGAAAAGAGCAAATACAGCATTTATTTTTGGCTTGTTTATATTAATGCTCTTTTTAATAGCCATTGTAGGTTACTATTTAGGCTGGTAAAATACACTAAAAAATGTTTAATTAAACAATGATGAAGAAGTAAATATTTTGCTATCTTCAATCATGATTGATACAGTTTTAAAGGTTAAAAAATACCCGGTAGTAAATGTTGCTAAAGGCAACTATGCTATCGGGCTTTTTTTTTGGTTAGAGTTGTTTAGAGGCGATTCATGAGTTATCTTTACACTCGGTTTGCATAAAATTTTGTATATACAAATTTCAAAGTCTCATATCTACTCTAACCGTTTTGTATGAGTTATACTTTTGTAAGCATTTATATACTTATATGGCATTA
>JAHDHV010000467.1 GCA_020631155.1 Bacteroidota bacterium
GATTAGAATTGCCAAAAGTGCAGTAATCAACCCTATCTACAGCCAAATGCTCCATAACCGACAAGTCTCCTCCTGTTTTCAGAATCGCATAAATGGTTGTTAAAGCAGGATGGATTTCTTGTCTATCTAAATCCGAATAATAGACTGATTCCCAGAGTGTATCTCGGTCTCTATTATCCATTAGCGGCATAGAAAAACTGTAACGTTTTAGGTCTTCATACCCAATTGGTATATCAATTTGCCGATTGTATTTTTTTAAATAACGCCACAGCTTATCTTGAATAGGAAAAGAAATTTTCTTTTTAGAAATGCTGTTTTGCTCTTCTTTTGGTATATGATCAGGGTGTTGCATGTGAATTAATTACCAATTTGTTGTTTTCCTTAAAGGTAGGCTGTTTTTTTGGAAAAGAAAAATGATGGATTTTATTCCCAAATGTAGCGTTTTTTGAGGTACATAGTGGTGCTATGTGCTAATAAAAAGGCGACATTTGGGAACAAAAGACGCATTTTCTAAGCCAAAGGAAAGGATGAAATCAAGACAGCCTCTAATGACGAAAAGGTTCTTATACCTATAAGTAGTTAGACAAAATTAAACAACTATTGGGATGGATATAAATCATTAATAGTGAATTGATTATCTCACATCTCATGTCTTAAATCTTATGTCTAAGTACTTACATAGCTTAAAACCGTAATTTTTTTATAGGCAAAACCTATGCGTTTGGTTCGGTCAATTCGACCTCCTCTCTGTTCGGATAATACAATATTTCCAATTTTCCAATTGATCACAAATACATTTCGGGATAAAATCTATTTAATTAACTCCTATATTGTATGAGGTTTTCATCTAAATGCATTTCACCAGACTCAACACATATTTTAAGTGCTTCATTCATTAATTCTAAGCCTGCTTGGTAGTAGTACTTAGTATAAGCCTCCCACCCCATATTGACTAAAAATCCCTTAAATGCTACCTCATTTTTAAACAATGTACAATTATTTGTTAGCGGTTCAAGTGTAAAAGTATGACCATAATAATAATTACCAAAAAGTAAACACTTCTTTTCCCAGTGTAACTTTTCTCCTATGTTACACAATCTAATCTTTACTTTAAATTTTGATGATTTTTGAAGATCGATGGGATAGTCTCCTTCTTTGTAGTGCAGCCCAAGAGGGGTTTTATGAAACTCCTTGTAGGTACTCATTCTATCATCTAAAAGCCTATGGTTTGGATATAGAATGATTTGAATGCGCTCTCCTATATTGATACTACCTTTTATATCCATAATGAAAGGGTTCCAGTGCTCATGTAGGTGAAATTTGCTAAATATATCCCAAACTTCCATTGGGGTTGCGTTAATTTTAATTTGTGTACTCATGTGTTTCATATAATCATATTTTTGTCATTAATTTCAAATGTGTTTTTTAATAGGATAAATTGTGGTTCGGCTTGCCATAGGCCTAGCTACGACGAATATTTTCAACGAAAAAAGATGATTTAACTGACTAAGTGCCAAGCACTATTTAATAGTGTCCTAAAGTATTAATAGTCAACGCTTTAATATTTTAGTTTTAAGACATTAATTTTGCTTAGGTACTTATTGTAAAATTAAATATTGATGTGTTGTTACTGTCCCTTTATCTCTAATACCGTGAGATTCACAATGAGCTACACTTTCATCAAATAAATCGGCAGTCTTAAACCACCTTTTGCTCACTTTTTTAAGTTCCTCAGCCATATTGCATTTTTTACTTTTGCCCAAATGCAATACACAAACACCGTCATCTTTTAATCGCTCTTTGGCTTGGCGAAAAATAGGTTGATAACTGTCAAAACTTATTTTTTGTTTTTCCTCAATAAATGCGCCTATCCTATTTTTGAAATCATTTTCTGACCAGCCCGTAAACCATAGCCTTAACCAATTAGCAAGGTAAAACCTTGTACTGTCAAAGAAAGGTGGGGAAGTGATAATTGCATCCAAATTATTAATTTCTTGTGGCCATACTTTTGTACAATCCTGATGGTAGACTTTTCCTGACTGAAATTGTAGTGGATAATCAGCATTAATTGTGCGCCCTACTTTTTCTTTTAACTTGATAATCAAACTTTTATACTCAAATTCCCCTTTAGGAGCATAAGGAACAATTGGATGTGACCTTCGACTTAAAGCATAGGGGCGATTGCCATGTAAAATATGTAAAAGACAGGCTAAAACAAGCATTTCATTAGGGTCTGTTATTTTTTTATTTTTAAAATATCTTCGAGCCAAAATGATTTCTTTCAAACTTTGTTTTTCATAGTAATCAACAATTTTTTTATTAAAGCCAAAATTATTTACCTCTTCTAATTCCTCAATGGTCACTGTTTGATTAACAATAAAGTGTTGTAAATCAGCCATAAATTGTTGACAGGATGTTGAATTAGGTAGTATTAATTTTGCACTAGAAATAAAGTAAGCAGTAGCACTTAAATCCATAGCAAAAGCTTTTTTTCCTGCCAATGCTGCTTCAAAAGGAATAGTACCAACACCTGAAAAGGGGTCTAAGACAGTGCCATTTTCAGGTACAAATGTCTTTACTAAATGATGAGCAATTGCAGGCTTTAATTTACCTTGATAAGAGCAAATAGAATGATTAGGATGTCCCCAATTTCTTTTTGAATAGGGTAATGTTTGATGTGGTAATTGTTGTTTAAATATCTTCCAATTCGCTTGCCAATATTTATCTTTTTCCTTTTCATACTCTTTTTTGGTATCTTCCTTTCTGCCCTCATATTTCAAAACAATAAGTGCTTGAATTAAAACCTGTTGATTTCTTGAACGGCGTTTTCTTAAAATTTTACGATCTACTAAATTGTACCCCAACTTAGTGAGTATTTCGATCAAAATTTCATCAGTTTGAATGTGCACACCTGCAAAAATAGAATCTCCAATATCAATAAACAGCATAGTATCTTTTTGGAGGCTTGAACGCAATCCCTTGAAAATCAAAAACATTTCTTCAAAATAGTTAACCGTCATTAAGGGAATTCGTGAATCATAGGCATGTTCTTGTAAAGCTAAAACCGTTTCTTTTAATAAATCACTCTTTGTCAGTATATCAACATCTAATTCTTTCGTTTTTTTACGAACATCATTAATTCCGCTAGTCAATGCTTGGTCTCTAAATATTCGCAAATCTTGTTGACTTTGAATATATCGCAAAAACCACAACTCCAATTTTGTATTCCGAAAATAATTTGTGCCATTTAAATAAGGTGGGCTTGTAATAACATTCGTTATAGATAAATCATTAACCTTATGGATATTTTTTGCATTAGTTAAAATAAATTCCGGCTTTGTTTGCAATTTTAATTCTATATTTCCTACATCTTCAGCAATTTCAAACAGCTTTTTAGGTAGTACTTCTTTAAGCGTCTTTAATTCTTTATTGATTTCCTTTGGCGTTTTAAATCGTACATCACCTGCTTTTTTCAAATAAGATACTTGCAACAAACAAGGCAGAACAGCCATAGTCAACAATTCGCTCAATAGTTCATCCTCTAATTGTACTCTATCTAAATAAGTCCGTAGTTTTAAAAGTTTTGAAAAAGTTGTTGTTGAGAAGTAAGCTTTTTTTGATTTAAACAATCCATAATTTTTTTTTAAGCCTTCATCTTCTTCTAATAGCTCTATTTTTTTAAATAGCTGATTTCCAATATTTTCTATTGCCTTTGACAATTCTTTTCTCCTTTTTATAGGAGCTTTTAGTACCTTTATTTTGGTTTGAATAATAAATTGTAACAATGGGTTCACCTCTGAAAAAACCGTATTGATGTGTTGACTATCTGCCGCAAAAATAGTTGTACCTGTACCACAAAAAGGGTCATAAATAAGCCCGTCTTTTAATTCATAATTGACAATTAGAGCTTTAACAAAGTCAGGACTATAACCTTCAATATAAGGATACCACCGTTGAAAAGGAATGGTTTTGCTATTAAAAAATGTTACATCATTTGCTGAACTTCCTTTCAATTCATCTATCTTAGGGAGGTTTTGCTGAATCAATCTTTTCACAACCTGATTAACTGATCTTTCTTCATTTTGAGCAAAAAAAGACAATTCCTGATAACTTGTAACACTAATTAGCTCTTTTATTTCTTGTGAGGATAGGTGTTTTACTTTTTTATAATAAGGAGCCTCCTGTTCATTAAAGGCTATAGTAACAGACTTATTGGTAGTTGCTGTAGATGGAAAATCATTGAAGTAGATTGCTTTATAGTATTGCTTTATAGTATTGCTTTGCCATAAGAAAGAAGTATCATTTTATGATAGTTATTTCGCGAAAGTAACAAAAAAATGGGATATTTTTTACAAAAACTTAGAAAAAAATTAAAAAATTCTTTTTTTAGCTACTTTTTTTAGTAAAGAGACATATTCTTTAAAATCAATAAACCTCTATGGTTCCCCCTCACCGCCTACTCGCCAAATACACCCCACATAATATTAAGCCCAAGCCTATGCCATAGCTCCAGCCAATTGCTTCACCATCTACAAAGCCCCAAAATAGGGCAACAATGGGTATAAAATAAGTGACTGTTGAGGCAAATAATGCGCTTGTTTGTTGGGTGACTTGAAAAAATAGTACTTTGGCAAATGCAGTGCCTAAGAGGGCTAAAATCAGTACATAAACTAAAGCAT
>JAHDHV010000468.1 GCA_020631155.1 Bacteroidota bacterium
CACTCGGCTAAGGCTCTCTAGCGTTTGGCTTTGGCTCATTTCCACTTGCATCCCTCATCCAAGCCAATAGCTAAGGAATTTACCATTGTCATTTACTTGAAATTAAAAGAAATATTTTTTCCAATAAATTATATTTCTAATTTCTAATTTCTGAATTCTGTTTTCTAATAGCTATTTTTTTAGGCAAAAAAGGATTTGATGTATTGTAAGTTGGTGTAGATTTTTCTTAATTCATGAATTTTGGCAATGCTAAAATCTGGTGAAGAAAAATAAGTGTATGTGTTATCGTTGTTTTTTTGCAATAAGACAAAATACCAATCTCGCCCAATGACATAAGCACCATGCATTTCGCTTTGTTGATTCAATGACATGGCGACCAACATAGAAGCCAATAGCGGATTTTTAGGGTGTTTATCGCCTAGTGTTTTTTTGTATTCTTGAATGAAAAAATAAGGGTTTTTAGGCTTTTCAAAACCTGTCGCAACCATATAATCAGGATAGCCAACTAAGAGCGTTTCATTCACTGTCGCACTCAAGGGTCTTTCATACCAATCTCACACATTTTTACCCTTAAATCTAACTTTATTTAAAATCGGCACAATGACTTTAGCCTTGAGTTCTTCCTCTGAATAAGTATCAACCAATAGAAAGTTATCTTCCAAAATTTCTTGTAAAAAAGCTTCCTCTGATTCGTTAAGGGTATAGTCAAAGTTGAACCACTTTTCAAACACTTTTTCATCCTTAGCTGCTTCAATATCAACAATTTGTAAGAGATCGTCAAATTCTATTTGATTAAAGTTTAGGGCTTCTTGAATGTTGGAATAGGTATGTTTCATTATCATCCTAACACTTTGTTTCTAAAATTGCTATTTAGATATTTAGACTTTTAGATATTTAGCTCTTAAAAATCAGTAATTAATTTTAAATATTTAAATTTATATAAATCCAATATCATCAAACACTTGTAAGAATCACAACAGCTAAAGCTGTCGTTACAGAACTCACTTAAAAATAATTGCTATCAATAAATTTACCTAAACACGAATCACTGATCTACTAATCACGAATCTACGAACTGTGAAATTAAGTACAAACTGTTGGTTGAAAAGTACGATATTTGAAACATGCTTTAGAATACATTTTAGACAGTTGATAAAAATAGTTATTGAGTGTGTCAAGAAAAGAGGGATTTCCTATAAGAGCTATTTACCTTAATCTTTAGAGGGCATTGCTTTACCTACGTTTTTTTCCTTTTTTTCTTGATAAAAAAAGAAAGAAAAAAATCAAGACGGTGAAACTTTTTCGCTAAAAATTGGTAGGAACATCTAAAATCTCCTAAGGCGATACTCCTTTTTTAAATCAAAATAAGTAGTTGATAGTCAAGCTTTAAAGCGTTTATTTAAATTCTCTAGGTTTTTAGAATCCGTATCACTGCGGATATTTCTTAACGATGTTCCTACCAATTTTCTTAACGCAAAAACTTTCAAGGTCGCTCTTAAACGCCATTTAAAAAAAGATATTTTATTTACTGGAAAAGTAAATATTCATCTTTCAAAGTAAAGCATATCTTACCTTTCCCTAAATTTCTGACACACTCATAGTTATTAGAGTTAGGTGTTGTATCTGCTCAAATAAAACACCTTTACCCATCCCTTTTGTTCAAAAAAAAAGTGTTGACCTTTTCATTATAGGCCAACACTTTAGGTATAATTAACTATCTCAAATGTCCTGTCTCAAATCTCACGTCTCAAATCTCCTGTCTCCCATCTAATTACCTCGCTTTCACAATTTTTCTAGTAGTGCTAAAGTCACCACTTTCAAAGGTCGCATAATAGATGCCTGTTGATAATTTGGATAAGTCAAGCGTTCCTTTTTTGGCATCATCAAAGGTTTCGTCCATTACTTTTTGACCTACTAAATCAAATAATTGGATGTTGATCGGTTCTGGTTTCAGCAATTGCGCTTTGAAATGCAATTTTTCGCTACGCACAGGATTAGGGTAAAAGGAAACCGTTGACGTTTGAATATTTACTTCTGTCTCCTCTGTACTCAGCACTTCGGAATTGCCCCAGCTACTTCCAGCGTTTAATACCTCTTTAGTCGCATCTTGTTGGATAAAGGCAATGACATAAACCTGCTCGGTTACCAACTGTGATGGGTCAATTTTGTACTCATATTCAAAAGTACTGCTATTGTTGGAAATGGCATCACCGTCCCAACCATTCAACGCACGGCGGAATACATTTCGGTGTTTTGTTAAGCCATTGGGTGCATCATAATCCACCACTTTTTCCACCACTACAGCCCGTAGTACCCAATCGCCTTCGGGTAAGTTGCCCACTGCATCTACATTGATAGTTACTAAATGCAGGTCGTTATCAACTTCTTCTTTAATGGTCAGAGAAACGGCACTTTCTTGGCCCAAGTGAGGTTCTAAGGTACTGACAGGTAGGAGTTCTGAGCCATTGGGGGCTAATTCACCTGCAATAAAAACGCGCGGTGTGCCTTGTACGCTGTAGTACGACTGCCGAGCATCCATTTCCTCTTTATTGGCTTGGTAAAAAATGTCGGTAGAATAAGGCACTTTGGGATGATAGCCAATGTGTAGGACTTCGGTATCTTCGTACTCATCTAAAATGTTGGTATCAAAAGCGGGGTCTTTGGCAGCACATGCTCCACAACGTGTATTGGTAAATTGTTCTAATAGAACATAACGTTTGGCGGTCTCTTGAGCTTGCAATGCAAATGTGATGCCTAGTAAAATAAGTAAGCTTGTTGTAAAGTTTTTTATCATGGTATTGTATTTTTTTAATTACGAATTACGAATTAGAAATTACGAATTATTTTTTACTTTATGGAGTTATTGACTAAAGTACAAACACAAATTGCTAGTTATTTGTTAACCATTGATTTCTACCAACATTTTGTTATTAAAAAATGGAAGGCGATTAAGATTAAATAAAATCTGTTAAATTCGAATTTCTAAAAGTCCAAACAGCTAAACAGCCAAATATCTAAAAGGCTAAACAGCCAAATATCCAAAAGGCTAAACAGCTTATATTTTTAACACTTTTTGAGTGGTGATAGTTCCATTAATATCAATCTTTATATAAAATATCCCTTTGGGTAAATTGTTCAAGGAAAAATGGAGTTTCGAAGGTGTTTGTGGGTAAGTTGGAGCAGCCAATAACTGACCTTTAGCATCGTACAACTGCACTTTTAGCGGTTGCGGAGATGGCGGCAATTGAATGTTCAATATATCAGTCGTTGGGTTGGGGCTAAGGTGAATGTGAGGAGCAATAGTTTGTGTTTGAGTATGTAAAACAGTTGTCTGCCCCCAACTTGATGCGACATTAAGAATGGATTGGTCTTGATCATTTTGCAAAAAAGCAATGACATAAATTTGGTTTGCTTCCCAATCATCCTTGATGGTATAATCGTAATTATAGGTCAAAGCGTTGCCTGCTGGTAAATTGATAAAGCCTGCACCAGTCCAAGAGGTGAGCGTTTGGCGAAATACATTAGACATAACGGTTTCCATGCCTTCATGTGGAGGCTCATAAGTGATGACTTTTTCCACAACTGCAGCCCTTAGTTTCCATTGCCCAGAAGGAATATTGCCTAAAATGTTTACTTTAATATTTACCTTTCGCGTCTCGCCATCTATCACTTCATTTACAGCCATAGCTATAGGTGCAGTTTGGTTGAGGGCTTCATCAAGGGTGGTTTGTGGAAGTAAAGGATCACTGACAAAGACGGGTTGCGGTGCTCTTTTTCCTTGTATTAGTACAGTTGGTGTGCCTTGCACTTGGTAGTAAGCGGCTCGTTCTCCTTCTTCAACAGGGTTGGCTTGATAAAAAATATCATCAGGTAGGGGTGTTGAATGATGATAGGCAATGTGAAATAGGGTTGCATCTTCCTGTTTGTTTAATATATTTTCTTTAAATTCAGGGTGCTTGTCAATACAAGTCGGGCAATAGGTATTGGTAAATTCTTCGAGTAGTAGGTATTGTTGGGTGTTGTTTTGTGCGCTGATGATGATTGATGATGTAAACAACCATAAATAACAAAAGCTGCCAATGTGTAAGAGTTGCTTCATACCATATTTTTATAAGTAAGTAGATGTGAGATTTTAGATATGAGACATGAGATTTTAGATGATAAATTAAATATCTCATTATCAAGTGTTTATGCAAGTTCAGACTTGTTTGATTTTGCTTCTACTTACTAAAGTTAGACTTTGGAGATGTTTTTCGCCAATAGGAAATCGGCTTTACTTTTTACTTATCCAAATGTATTTAATTAGTTTTGGCTGGCAGCGTATAAATGGTATATAGACGCTATCTAGCCTAGCAAGTAACTACAAAGTGAATAGGAATATGTTAAGATACGGTAAAAAGGGGGGAAAGGTTGTAGATGACTGCTAGACTTTTGGCTTTTTAGCTTTTTGGCTTTTTAGCTTTTTAGCTTTTTGGATATTTGGCTTTTTAGCTTTTTGGATATTAGAGATTGGAAATTAATCATCAGACATTTCTTATATTCAAATTATTTATTGTTATATTTTATGAAAAAAAAAGCGTTAGTCTGACTACATACATGTGGTCAGATAAAAAAGAAACTAAGTGCCAAGCACTATTTAATTGTGCACAATTTTGTGCTAAAGTATTAGAA
>JAHDHV010000469.1 GCA_020631155.1 Bacteroidota bacterium
AAAAGTTGGAAGTATTTGAGCCTGTAAAATAATAGGAAATAAAATTGATGCTAATGAAAATAATTGGTTTTTAAATTTTTTAAATAAAAAAGGACCGTTAGACATAGCTATTGCGTTTTTGGGATAAAGAAATTAATGATTTTTTAATAAAATTAAAATATGATGATTAATGACATTCCATTCAATATGACCTATACAATAGGCAATGATTTAAGAGAAAAACCTAAGGATAGGGCATCTTTTGAGCAAGGCATTAGTTACTTAACAACGCATTTAACCAAAGAAAAAACGACTATAGGGCAACTAAAAGTACATTCACTATTGGGAGTTTTGTATCGAATAGTAGAACAACTAGAGGCATCTATGATACACTTACAAATCGCAAAAGCAGGTTTGCAAACAATCATTGAAGGTGATAAGTTACAGATTGTCAATTCAATAAGAATTGCACAAACACTACAATATCAACAAAAATATGAACAAGCCGAGCAAATTTACAACACCCTAGAACCCTTAATTTTACAAGAAAAAGCGTATAAAAAATTACTAGATTTTGTCTATCAGCACAAAGCAAAAAACTATTTTGAATGGGGCAAATACGAGCAAAGTTTAAGCGAAATAAAACGAGCAATCGCACTTAGACAACTAAAAGGCAATGAAGAATTATTAGCTTCCTCCACTTTTGCACTAAAGAAAATACAGGAAGCTAGACGATAGGAAAGGGCATAAAAAATACCTCACCCGTTTTTATATAGAGACTTGTTTTAGTAATTTTGGGCGTTTTATGACTAATATCTAATCAGTCAACAATTCAATAAATAATAATTTTAAAGTTTGGAGCTAAATTGGTTTTTTGCCTTTTATTTCATTAATAAAAACAATAATAGACTTTTTTTTTGTATAAATTTGATTAACAATTTAAAAGGTGTTGTGTTTTAAGTTTATTAAAAAAAATAAAAACCTTAAAACCTTGTAACTTTTCAACCTTCCAAACTCCAAAACCTTCCAAACCTCATAATAATTTAACTATGTTAATAACCAAAGGAGTAAGTATTCTTAATTTAATCAAGTGGACGGCGCACCATATGGTCTGGCTATTAGCTTTGATGGGCGCAGTTGCTTTATTGTACTATTTTGAAATCATTTCCATTAAAATACCCTGGTTGCCTGTATCCGTCATCGGTACAGCAGTTGCCTTTTATGCAGGTTTTAAAAATAGCCAAGCCTATGACCGTATGTGGGAAGCGCGCAAAATTTGGGGCGGAATTGTCAACGACAGCCGTTCATGGGGGATGATGGTAGATGGCTTTGTCACTAATTTTTTTACAGACAATAAAGTTGCTGATAGCGAAATTGCAGCCATTAAAAAACGCTTGATTTACCGACACATCGCTTGGTTATATGCACATCGAAGCCAGTTATTGGTGTCAACTCCGTGGGAACATGCAAGTCAGGGTGGGTCTACTGGGAAACTAGCTAGATATTACCAACAAAACTTTGGCGTTGGCTTGGTAGATGACGAGGTGACCAGAACGGAACTAAAACATTTTCTACCAGAAGCGGAACACGACAGATTAATCGCCCATGTAAATACTGCCACGCAAATTATCAATGAGCAATCCAGAGATTTGCGCGAGCTAAGAAAAAAAGGGTTAATCGAGGATTTTCGACATATGGAATTAGCTAATTTGCTCAAAAGCTTTTACACCTTACAAGGAAAAAATGAGCGCATCAAAAAATTTCCTTTTCCGCGACAATACGCCAATATGAGCCGATATTTTGTTGGCATTTTTATTCTATTTTTGCCCTTTACCATGGTGCCCGAATTAATGGGTTTGGCAGATTGGGGCATTTGGCTGTCCATTCCCATTTCTGCCCTCATTGGTTGGGTGTATGTGATGATGGAAATAGTCGGCGATTATTCCGAAAACCCATTTCAGGGCATGGCCAATGACATTCCGATGCTTTCTTTGTGTAGGGTAATAGAAATTGATTTGCGAGAAATGTTGGGCGAAACGGATTTGCCACCTTCTGTAAAAGCCAAAGATGGTGTGTTGATGTGATGCTAAGTACTTAGTAGTTAGTCAACGTTAAAATGTCGGGTTGATGTTGAGTGATTTTTGTTCCCTAGCAAGGCGCAAAACGTAGGCATAGCCAAAGCTACGGCGAGGCTTTGTAACACAGCTAGGGAGCAAAAAACGCCAAAAGCAATCGTCAATTTTATCTTGACTGACTACTTAGACATAAGATTTAAGACATGAGATAATTAACTCACTATTAATGATTTATGAAAAAAACAATAGTTGTTTAATTTTGTCTAATCGGTGTTTACTGCTCAACAATTTGTCTAACATCCACTATTTGTTTAATTTTGTTAGTACACCAAACATCTACCATTTCACAACTGAAACTATACTGATGACGGCTACACAATCCAAAACATACACCATCAAACTGCCTCAATTTGAAGGGCCATTTGACTTACTCCTTTTTTTCATACAAAGGGATGAATTAGATATTCACGACATCCCCATTGCGAAATTGACCAATGACTTTTTGGATTATATGCACAAAATGGAATTGCTCAATATTGAATTGGCGAGCGAATTTATTCTAGTTGCTGCAACGCTGATGCGGATTAAGGCAAAAATGTTATTGCCTCGAAAAGAAGTCAACGAAGAAGGGGAGGAGATAGACCCTCGCGCAGAGTTAGTGCAGCGATTATTAGAATATAAAAAATTTAAGGCTGTTGTTGAGGATTTAAAAACGATGGAAGAAGTGCGCTCCAAGCGATTTGGGCGTGGCAACAATAAACGAGAATTACAGCGCATTGCCAATCAGTTTAGCAGCGAATCCGATTTGGAATCCATCAATTTATACAAACTGATGAAAACCTTTAATCGAATCCTTCAACGCGTTGCCGACCGCGCCAAAAAAGAGGAATATTCCATTGTTAAGCACCCCTACACCATCAAACAACAAAAAAACACCCTCCAAAACCTGATTACCACCCACCAAAAAGCTAATTTTGAAACTCTTTTTGATGATTGTGATAGTCGCATACATGCTATTTTTCGCTTTTTAGCCATCTTAGAAATGGTGCAAGAAAAAATATTTTCCCTGAAAATTGGTTTGGGCTTTAATAATTTTTGGCTCCTTAGTTTGAATGATGGAGTAGTTGACTTAAATTTACAAAAGTAAGAAAGTTATGTTTGTTGGAGATTGGAAGATTTTTGGATAGAGATGTAAAATTTTACGTCTATAAGTACCTAGACAAAATTAATGTTACAATAGTAAAAGACTAAACTACTCATTTCTAATACTTTAGCACAAAATTGTGCACAATTAAATAGTGCTTGGCACTTACAAGGTTTAAATCCTTTTTGTATGTAAAAAAATCTCCTGTCTCACGTCTCCTGTCTCATATCTTTTAACAAAGCCAATTCCCCATGCCATCAGAACCGAGCAGTCGCGATATTTTACAAACCCTCAGCCCCACCAAAATCATTCTACCGATTCTCATTGGGCTAGGCGTTGTTGGCTATATGCTGGCGCGCAACCTCAATGTAGATACCTTTAGTAACGTCAATTGGTCGTGGGCAATGCTGTGGTGGATAGCCCTCGCTGTGCTCCTCGTCTGTTTTCGGCACTTCCTTTTGATGTACCGCATCCGCCGCCTAACGGAGTACCAACTCAATTGGTGGCAAAGTTTTAACATCATCTCCATTTGGGAATTTGGTTCGGCGGCTACCCCTTCCGTTGTTGGCGGTACGGCGGTTGCCCTTTTTCTATTGACCAAAGAAAAAATAAAAGCAGGCGAAACCATCACCATTGTTTTGTTTACCATTTTTTTGGATGGCCTATTTTTTATACTCACCGTTCCCATTTTATGGTTAACTGTTGGGAAGGCTCTACTCGCTCCAGCTTATGCAAATCCAGAGTTGCAAGAGGGCATTTTTTGGATGTATGTTTTTTTTATTGGATATGCCTTTATGTGCGCTTATACGGTAGCGATTGGCTACGGTTTGTTTGTTAAGCCCCATTCTTTTCGCTGGTTTATTATTAAAATGACAAAACTGCCTTTCCTAAACCGATGGCAGGCGCAGGCACAACAAACAGGCGATGATATTGTGTTCGCATCGGCGGAATTGAAAAAGAAAGACCGCAGTTTTTGGTTAGCTGGTTTTTGGTCTACCTACAGCATTTGGGTCATTCGCTTTTTGATACTCAACTGCGTGATGGCAGCCCTTTTGGTTGTTGGCAGTCATTTACTGCTTTTCGGTCGGCAGTTGATGTTGTATATTTTGATGTTGTTGCCCCTCACCCCCGGCGGCAGCGGACTAGCCGAAGTCGCTTTCGATAAGTTATTGGCTGATTTTTTTACTGTAGAAAAAGAGGGCATTACCACTGTTAATAAAGGACTTTCCACCATTGTCGTAGCCATCTGGCGATTGATTACCTATTATTCCTATCTCATTTTGGGCGTATTGGTATTGCCAAATTGGTTGCGGAAGGTTTTAGGGAAACGGAAAGAAAGTTGAGAATGTTTATAAGGTTGGAAAGTTTTTCTTAAAGTTGGAAAGTTTTTATGACTCCCTAATCCACTAACCACAAATCCACCACAATGACAAGCCCCCCCCAACATAATACCACCAAAGCTACAAA
>JAHDHV010000470.1 GCA_020631155.1 Bacteroidota bacterium
TTCTGTCCAACCGCTTTTGTTGGTAATAATTTGGAAAACAGGATTTTTAATTTGAGGCTCAATCTGTGGATTGTTATTGATAGAGGCTGGTAAAGTGCCTGTAGGATCTGCATCAGAAAAATAAATACCTAATTCATCAATGGCATAATCACTGCTATCTGCAAGACTTACTTGCATACTTACGCAATAGGTTTCGCCTGCCGTCAAAGGCGCAGGCATTTCCCCTGTAATAAATTGATGGTCATTTGGTATTACATTGTTTCCATCTGTGCTATAAGCAATGATACCACCATAATTATTACCATCAAAGGCATTTTGAGTGCCGAATAAGTTATTTGGCACCCCATAATCACCAGTATTACAATCACCAAATAAGTCTGACGCGTCATTAGGTTCAGGAGCTAACCAAGCATTAGCCAAAGCAATATCACCAGCTCCATCTGGACAAGTTGCCGTTTCAAAACTTGGATTTGATACCAAATTATTTTCTCCCGAACAAGGGTCACAAGCTGTATCAACAGTATAGGAGAAGGTCGTAGAAGCCGAGCAGCCACTTGGATTGGTAATGGTTAACTGTACATCATAAGTACCGGGGTTGACGTATAAATGAGGAACAATCCCCGAAACATTCATAATCATATCACCATCGCCAAATACCCACTCATAAGAAGCTCCTGTGTCTACCCCTGTTGAAGTATCTGTAAAGACAGTTATCCCACCTGCACAGTTTTCGACTATAGTAAAAGAAGGAACTGGAACAGGCGCGTAATAAACTTTGATTTGTTTAGAAACCGAGCAAGTACCTGATGTTGTTGTCAACAAATAATCTACAACACCAGAAGTATTGCTGCTCAATCCTAAATTAGCTGTTGTAGAAGCAATTGTATTATTGGATAAATCCACCCACTCATAAGTACAAAACGCCCCTAGTGCGGATAAAGTCAATGTATCGCCGACACAAACACCAATAGAATCCACTCGTATATCTGAGCCGTTAATAACAATGTCTAAATCAGGAATTTCTGTTACCACTACATTATCTAAATAATAATAAGCATCCGTATCAAAATCGAAAGTACCTGCTAAATCATCAATGGTTGTATTGCTATTGCCAAAGAAATTACCGATGGTAATATAGTCCTCTCCACCTGTGGCGGTATAAGTGCCTGAAATTTTTGTCCAGCCTATTTTATCGCTAATCACCGAACCGCTAGGATTGCTAATTTGTGGTGTTACTGATAATGGAGCTTGTGTAGGAATGGCAACCGTAGCTGTACCATTAGAAAAATGCAGGCCAATATTATCCACTGCACGGCCTGATTTATCCGCTAGGTTTACATAAAAACTTACACAATAGTTTTTGCCAGCTTCTAATGGTTGCAATAAAGGCGAAGTTACATATTCGCGATAGTCGCCATTTTGCGTAGCATAAAAACCTAAATATCCATTACCATTAAATGCTATTTGCGTACCAAAACCGTTGGTTGGTGTATCGGAATTGCCACTGCTACAACTATGGAAAAAATCAGAAGTTGCATCTGTTGTTTGCAGCCAAGAATCTGCCACACCCGAAACAGGAGCTAAACTGGTGCTATTGGGCAAATTATTGGGGCAGCTGGTATAAATTTCCACATTTGGGTTCGGCACTAAATTATAGGTACTATCTGTAGAAGCACAAGGATTACAACTTGCAGCAATGCTTATTGTTTTGCTAACAGATTCTGTACAATTATTACCGTTTGTAATTTGTAAAGTAACCGTATAATCACCCGCCGCTGGAAAACTATAACTAGCACCGCCTAAGGTTGTTGCATCCACAGTGCCATCCCCATCAAAATCCCAGGTATAGGTAGAGCCTGTAATTGAACCCGTTGAGGTGTCTAAAAATAAGGTATTGCCACCAGCACAAGCCCCCGAAACCGTGAAATTCGGAATTGGTACAGGTGCAACTTCTATCCATACGGTATCTGTGCGAACACAAACATCATTATATACACTTACAATATAACCATCAGAAGCAATTGCATTGATACTCAATTGATTGGTTGTTGTTGGTAAAGTATCAAAAGGGTTGCTTAATGGACTCCAAGTATAGGTGCTGCTTGCGCTAGAAGTAGCGGTTAAATTAACTGCATCATTTACACAAACTAAAACGGTATCTACCCCTATTTGTGTGCCTGTATCTACATCAATTTGAATTTCCTCTAAGCCTTCTACCGATACTTCATCTATATAATAATAACCTAAATTTCCAGTTTGCCCAACGCCTAAAGTAGACAAATCAGTAAAGTTTGTATTACTATCGTCTGCAAAGTTACCAATAATGAGCCAGTCGTAAGCGGCATTAGCTGTAACTGAACCGCTAATGGTTACCCAACCACTTTGATCGGTAATGACACCGCTTGTATTTGCCACATCAGGGGCGGTGCCCAAGGCAGGCAAGGTATTAAAGTTTGAAAAATACAAACCAATATTTTCAACTGCTTGATAGGTATAATCTGCTAAACTCACCTTAAAACTCACACAGTAATCGCTACCTGCTACCAAAGGACTAGACAATTGCACGGCTACATAAGAGCGGCAATTTCCTCCATTGGAATCATAAGCAAGTATACCTGCATAGCCATCGCCATCACTAGCTGCTTGCGAGCCGTAGTTGTTATTGGGTACGCCCACAAATAAGCCTGCACAAGCGTTGAAATAGTCTGCGCTAGACCCACAGCCTGTAGAGAGGCTTGTCCAGTCATCTACCAAACCATTGCCGATCTCTCCTAATGCGGTCGGACAGTTTGAATTGTCTTCAAAACTAGGATTGGGAACAAGGTTTTGAGCATAACTATTTGCATAGCACAATATACACACTAATAAAGTAATATAGTTAAAATATTTTTTTGCATAATGCATAGTTAACAAAAATTTTATATTATTGAGTGGATATAAATTTAATGATTGATATTATTAGAATCCCCTCTAAGACTGACATAGGGGATGTTAGGTTGCTTGACTATTTTGATAATTTTAGGATAATAGCTCAAAGCTGCATTGTTTTATATATATAAAAGGAATTGAAGTAATTTTGGGTGTGCAAGGATACTTTAAAGCAATAGAAGCATTTATTTTTTTCTTTCTTTTTTCTAAAAAAATAAAACAATAAAAAATTAACTAACAGGCATTTATACAAATAGGAAAAAGCAAAACAAAACATAGCTTTTCCATTACAATCTAATGCTTTTTTTTCGGAAAATAATATTTTTCCAAAAAATACATTGATTGTCAAGGATATAGGAGCTAAAAAATAGGTGTAGAGTTCGAGGAATGATTTTATAGTGATGAACTATTTAACAGACCCTCAGATTAGTGTCAACGTTTAAATAGTTTTTGTATCTAGTGTATTTATTTTTAAAATTGTTTTTAATTTTTCTAGCAAAATATTTAATTCCTCTTTTGTATTGTATTTAGAAAAAGAAAAACGTATATTAATAGAATTGTTGTCTAACTGTAATGCGTTAATAACATGTGAACCCACATCTACCCCCGAACTGCAAGCACTTCCACCAGAAGCACAGATACCTGCAATATCTAAATGTAACAGCAACAATTCACTCTCTTTATTGGCAGGAAAAGCCACATTCAACACCTTGCAAGTACTCCGTCCAGATGGATCACCATTAAACTGTACATCGGGAATCATCTGTTGTAATTCTTCCATCAAATAATGCTTTAAATCACTGATGTAAGCTTCATTTTCTACTATCTGTTCATGAGCAAGAGTTGCTGCTTTTGCCAAGCCCACAATACCATACACATTTTCGGTTCCTGCACGCATATTGCGCTCCTGTGAACCGCCTAACATATTAGGTTGAATATTTATTTCATCATTGATGTATAAAAACCCAACTCCTTTTGGCCCGTGTAGTTTGTGCCCTGAACCCGTTAAAAAATGAACTTTTGTTTTTTGCACATCAATCGGATAGAAACCAAAAGTTTGCACCGTATCTGTATGAAATAAAGCACCATAATTTTGGCACATTATAGAGACTGCATCTAAATCAAGAAGGTTGCCTATTTCATTGTTGCCATGCATTAATGATACCAAAACTTGACCGTCTTTGTTGCTTAGGTCTTGTAAAAGTTGCTCTAAAGAAGTCAAATCAAGATGTCCCTTTTCACTTTGAGAAACAAAATATTTTTTAACTCCATAAGCTTTTTCTAGCATTTCAACGGTATGTAGTACACAATGATGTTCTAACTCAGAGGTAATGATATGGCGCACCCCTAAATCTCTAACTGCTCCTTTTAGTGCTAAATTATTGCTTTCAGTGCCACCCGATGTAAAAAAAATCTCACCGACCGAAGCCTGTAGGCAATCCGCTATGCTTCGTCTAGCGCGTTCTACTGCGGTGCGCGCTTTCCGCCCTATCATATGTATAGAGGAGGGATTGCCATAATGCACCTTCATATAGGGCAACATGGCGGCTAACACCTCCGCACTAAGCGGCGTTGTTGCTGCGTTATCTAAATAAATGGACATACTGTTTTTGTTTGTTTGTTTGTTTTATGATAAAAAAGAAAAATGAGATGGGAGACTTGAGACAGGAGATTTGAGATTTTTTGGAATTACGAATTACGAATTA
>JAHDHV010000029.1 GCA_020631155.1 Bacteroidota bacterium
TTTAGCTGTTTAGCTGTTTAGCTATTTAGCTGTTTAGCTGTTTAGCTGTTTAGCTATTTAGCTATTTAGCTGTTTAGCTATTTAGCTGTTTAGCTATTTAGCTGTTTAGCTGTTTAGCTGTTTAGCTGTTTAGCTGTTTAGCTGTTTAGCTGTTAGAAATTAGTTAAAACAAATCACTTTTTAATTTTTCTAATGGATATAATCTTTTGATTATTATAGTATTATGACGGCTAAATCCTTCGTTACAGAAAACATCCAAAAAGAAATCAATCAGTAAAAAGCATCCAAAAACGAGTCACTAATCTACGAACTGTCAAAGTAAGCACAAACTGTTTGGTAAAAAAATATGCTATTTGAAACATACTTCTAAACTCTAATTTTCATCTCCAAAATACTTAATAACCTGCTGTTTCAACAATTCTTCTTGAGCTTCCAGACTGTCTACATTTTCCGGAAGAGGATGAGTAGCCGTATAATGTGGCCATCCCTCCTCATCGCGACCTTCAAGTTTAAAGTAGCCATCTAAACTTAATAAATGGCAAACAGCGATATGCATTAAGTCTTGTTTTTCTTCTTTATTAAAGCTTCGATTCACATCCCCTAATTCTTGCACTCCAATTAAAAATAAAAGGGTTTGCAAATCAGGCACTTTTCCAAAACGTTCCTTCAATTGCTCTTCCAATGAGAGCCATTCTTTTGATTCCACCATGTTTTTTCTATTAGATGTAAGATATTAGACATGAGATATGAGATTTTTTGATTACGGATTTAAAATATAATATCAGTGTTAGGGCTTGTTTTTTGGTATGTTTCATTTTATGCCACATTTTGTTTCTAAAATTGCTATTTAGACTTTTGGCTTTTTAGCTAAAAAAAGTCATTAATCATAGATTTTTTTTATTCTATGCGTAAGCTTTTGACTACTATAATTTTGCAATCACTATGACGACTACTTCGTTGCACCTGACCACATGCATATAGTCAGGCAAAAAGAAACTAAAAAGTCCGAAAACGAATCACTAATCTACTAATCACGAATCCACGAATTGAAACATACCCTATACGATGCCTGAAACGCATCAAAACTTTACAACTTTACAACCTTCTAACCCCAGCCCCTACCGATTAATCAATATTTTATATTGTTGAACGGTTTTTTCATTAAATATTTTTAATAAGTAAAGGCCATCGGGCGCATCAGCTAAGGTCAATTGTTCGTGTTGTGTTTGATTTGCCAAGACATTTAATGCTGTTTGCAAATGCCGTTTTCCAGCTATATCATATACCTCTAACTGATAGGTATCAGGTTGGTTCGTCTGTAATTGCACATTAAATGTACCTTGACTTGGATTGGGGTAAACGATAATGCTATTGGTGCCCAGAGCTGGATTATTGGTATCTGTTGCATGAATATTAATGTAAGCTTGTTTGGTTTCGGTATCGCTGCCCCCTGGGTTACTGGCTTTCAATGTAACCGTATAACTGCCCATATTTTTAAAAATCGCAATCGGATTTTGCTTTTTAGAGGTTGATGGCAAAGCAGGACCAAATGACCATTCCCATTCGGTAGGTGAATTGGTGGACTTATCGAAAAAATTCACCGTTGTACGTCCGGTATTGCTCGTAATATTGGCTTCAAAATCGGCATTTGGGCGTTTAAAGTCGCGGCTACCTTTGGCATACCACGAAGGCCATTCACCGTCTTCCACAAGAATTTGAGGGCTACCGCTTCCGCTAATTTTATCCGCCCCCAATTTAATGGTTGCAATCACTTTTTTCCCCTCATTAGTACGCCCACTAAATGCTAAGGTTTGGTCATCCATTGAGTAAGTCGGGAAACCTAATAAGGACTGTTCGTAAATGATATTGGATACCCCCGTTTCGATATTGCCTGCGCGAATCGAATACTCATTGGTCGCTGAATTGAGGTAGTCAAAGCTGATGATGTGTGGTGAGTTTTTGGAAAAAGTAGCATTACCAACACTAACATTTGGCGGTAGGGAAGTAAAAATTTTGGTGATGGTACCATTGGCAAAAGTATTGGCTTCGTTGTCCCAAACCTGAACTACTCCCACATCCCAATAAGAAATTTCCTCACCTGTATTACTGTTAATTTGATTAAAAGCATCATACATAATGTATTGGCCTGTCAAATCCCATTCAATAAAATCAGCATATTGAGGCACGCCACCAATAGCACCGTCATTTGACGTAGAAGGATTATACAATTCAAATTGCTTATTTCCACCATTTTGCAAATCAAAAACATGAATGGTTCTATCGCTGTAAATACTCACAAAAGCCACCTTATTGCCATCTTTCGAGGCTGCTGCATTGTCCCACTCTGGCAACTCGCTCAACTGCGTAACTTCGGGATTATTAACATCCAAACGAATGGCATACACATGAGAGTCATCCGAAACGAAAACGGCAGCACTGCCATCTTCCACCACGCTCGGCTTGCGCTTAATTGCCCTTGTTGATAAGCCTGAAATATTGCCTTCGCCAAAATCTACATCGGATAAATTAAATTCATCAGGGTATAAATCGTGGATTAACATGTGCTCACCACCAACTATTTCGGGTAATTCGACCTCGTAATCACCGCCCGAACTACCGATGATACCTACACCGTCAAAGGCTGCTCTTGCTGCATTCACCACAGAATTATCATAAAGGTCAGCCGCCGCTTTTTCCACCGCCAAACGACAATCTACAAATTGCGAGGATTGGGTTAAATAGCGCGTTAAAGCTCGATAGTAGACCTGCTCGGCTTTGGATTTTCCAACAGAAGTAGCAAATAAATAAAACGCTCGATTGGGAATACCGCTATTGATGTGTACACCGCCATTGTCTTTAGTTACATTTTCATATTGCGACATACTAGCTGGCTGATAGCCTTGTCCACCGCCATTATTGGGGTTTTGCATATCGCGCATCGCTCCAGTTGGGAAAAAGGAAGGATTCACTACTTCTTCGCCTAGTTGCCAATTATTACCTTCTATCATAGCTCCAAATACATCGGAAAAAGACTCATTCAGCGCACCGGGTTGGTTGCGATAGACCAAATTTGCTGTATTTTGAATTACACCATGCGTCATCTCGTGACCTGCTACATCCAAAGCTTTTGCCAAAGAACCCACAAAACCAGATTCCCCAGAGCCATACAACATCGCATGACCATTCCAAGCGGCATTATCTGGCAGATTTACCCGAATAAAAGAAATGATGTTTCCACCTTTCCCATCTAAAGAGTTACGGTTAAACTTATTGCGATAATATTCATAGCAAATGGCAGCATTATTGTGTGCAGAAACCGCAGTAGGATCATTCCAGCTATTATTGTTAGAAGTAACATGTGACACATCGGAAAATGGACCAGGACGGGTGTTGTTAAAATCAATTGTAGCAATTGCACCGACTGCATCTTCTGGAATATTGGATTGTGCCGCATTAAACATCGGGCGAGACGCATCAATGCAATAATATCTGCCTCCTACCTCATAGGTATTGATAACTTGTGTGCGACCGTGCAAATCGGTAGCCGATGCTGTAGCAGGGCCATTAAAACAGCTGTTTTGGTAGTGCTGCAAAATTTCGCCCGTATGAGCATCCACAAAATACTCCCAACGATGTGCCATATCAGTGAAAAAGGTAATTTGCCAAACCAATCTAAAGTCGCTATTTTTTTCTGTAGGTGGCAAAAGCATCAGCTCACTCACTCGCTCCTGATGATTGAGCCATTTTTTTTCTGCATCGCTTAGTTCCACCACTTCCGTAAAGCCATTTAAATGATTTTCAACAATTTGTATCGCTTTTTCCGCAGATATAGTAGGGCTTACATTCTCTATTTCAGGTGTTGGATGATAGCGACCGTTGAAGGTTTCTACACCCTTGTCGTTGAGGTGAATATTAACATCACTTGCCCAAATTTTAAGGTTTTTATACTGCTGGTCTAGTCGAATATGTGTGCCACCTAGTTCATCTGTTTCTAGGCTACGAACCTTAAATTCTTCTTCTGGTTGTTCCAATTTTAGCAAAGCTTTATTGGCTTTCATAAAATCAAATGCCGCCGCTTTATGGTTGATTTTGCCATTACTTGGCACATTTGCTTTGTGTAATTGTTTTCCTGTTATAAAAATTGGCGTACCGTTATTTTCGGAAAAATGGAGAGCTACCTTTGCATCCAGTTTTCGCAACTGCTGGATATTTTTTTGAGCATCTGTAGAATGAAGTTGTAGCGGACGTAAGGTAGGAAAAGCGATATTTTTCTGTTGTAGTCCAGTTTTTTGGGTATTTAATTTTACCCCTTTTTTGATGGCTGGTTTAAAATTGTTAGGGACTGCCTTTTTGATTTTCTTTTTTTGATCAAATGTGTTATTTTGAGCCAAAACAGTGTTTTGGGTCCCAAAACTTAGCATCACTAAGCTGATTACTAGCAGAAGCCGTTTAAAGTAGGATAGGTCTAAAATGATGTTCATAGATTTCGTTGTTTTTTTTAAGATAGACGGGGATTAGGAATTAGAAGATGTGAGGTTTTTTATTTTTCTAATAGCTAATCAATTATTTCTTCAAACATGCAAGCGGTTTGAGCATAATAATTAATTTAGTCAACAATTGCAAACACTGTTTGGATTTTTGGACTTTTGGATTTTTAGACTTTTGGACTTTTGGACTTTTAGCTGTTAACTATAAACTTTGCAACTTTGCAACCTTGCAACTTTATAAGCTTTTCAACCTCCTAACATTGAAAATAACTCAATAATTCAAAAAAAAGATGATTACAAAAGCGGAGCAATATCAATTTATTACGGAAAAAGTACCAGCTTTATTGGAGGGGTTAACGCCAGAAACAAAACCGTTATGGGGCATCATGACGGCGCAGCATGTATTGGAGCATTTAAAGTTAACCATTCATGGTTCAGTGGGTAAAATAAAATTACCTTTGTTACAAGCAGAGGAAAAAGTACCGCGTTCCTATGCCTTTTTGATGAGTGATAAACCTTTATTTCGCAATGTCAAGCTACCGTTTACCTCAAATGATAAGCCACCGCCTTTACATTATGCCAATTTTGAAGAAGCCAAAGCAAAATTACTAGCCGAAATTCCCAAATTTTATGCCTATTATCAAGAAGAGCCCGAAGCGCGAAATATGCATCCTTTTTTTGGAAATCTGAATTTCGAGGAGTGGCAAGTCTTTCATTATAAGCATTTTACACATCACCTAACACAGTTTGGATTAATTTCGTAGCTTGGAAAATTTCGTTTTTTTAAATACTGTGTTTTTTACCAAACAATTTGTAGGTATTTAATAATAGTTGATTCGTGATTCATAGATCAGTGATTGGTGATTGGTGATTGGTGATTGGTGATTGGTGATTGGTGATTCGACAATATCTTTGATAGATAATTTCATTTTTCATAAAAAAGTGAAGAAAAGTTTAAAAAAGCAGTTAAGCTAGGTGGACAAAGTTAAGCGAGACTTGACTTACCATAAATCATTAATAATAAATCAACTATCTCAAGTCTTATGTCTCCTATCTTATGTCTAAATACTTAACTTCTGTCATCTGATTTCTAACTACTAAAACATGGTACAACAAGCACAACAGCACGAATTAAGCGAAATTATGGCATTGATACGAGCAATCGCTAAAGATTTGCAAGCCAAAGGCATTAATCAATGGCATGAGGAATATCCTACGATAGCAATGATTTCGCAAGATATTGAAGAAGGTGATGTTTATGTATTGAAAAAAGAGGCAATTATCATTGGCGTTGTAACTCTAAACGAAAAACAAGACCCTGAATATGTGGATATTAACTGGCTAAATCCAACTGGAAAAACCCTAGTTGTTCATCGTTTAGGGGTATTGCCAAAGCATCAAGGGCAAGGCATCGGGCAGCAATTAATAACATTTGCCGAGCAACTCGCCATCCAACAGCAATATGTATCTATCCGCTTTGATACCTATAGCAAAAATCCGCGCTCCATTCATTTTTACGAGTGCAGAGGCTACCAACGTTTAGGGCAAATACGCTTGCCGCTTTGTGATGAATTTGTTTATTGTTATGAAAAAATACTAAAGTGAATTACGAATTACGAATTACGAATTACGAATTACGAATTACGAATTACGAATTACGAAAAGTTAATATTTTATTTTGTGTTTTTGGGAATTATATAAAATTATTCAAAAAAATATCTGAACAGGAACCACTGATCTACAAATCACGAATCTACTAATCACGAATCACTGATCTACTAATCACAAATCACAAATCAACGAACTTAATAGTCTAATAGCTATTTTCTAATCACTAACAGCTACATGGAATATACAACAATTTTTATTGCTATTACCCTTGCCATTGCCTTTTTTTCGCAGGGGGTAGCAGGTTTTGCTGCGGGCTTGATTGCCATGCCTTTACTCATTATGGTATTGCCTGTACAAACATCTGTTGCATTGATGACAAGCTATTTTTTTGTATTTAGCTGTATTTTTGTTTTTTTAAATAGAAAATTGATAGACAAACAAATATTAAAAGAAATTGGTATTGGTATCTTTGTTGGTTTGTGTATGGGTACCTACGGTTTAAAATATGGCAATCCCTTGATTTTGAAGAAAGTATTAGGTGTTTTTATTTTAGGATACGTGATTTATTATTATTCTAAAAAGAAGAAAATTGCTTTATTTAATCGCTTGGGCTGGCTATTTGGCTGGTTGAGTGGGCTATTTGGCGGTTTATTTGCAACAGGAGGACCGCCTATTGTGATCTATGCGAATAATCGCTATGAGCAACACAAAAACATTCGCGCTAACATCATTGTTTCATTGGGTATTGCCGATTTATTGCGTTTTATTTTGCAAATTCAAGCAGGTATTTTAACAACTGATGTTCTTTGGTTAGCCTTGAAATTTTCGCCTATTTTTGTAGGAGCTATTTTATTGGGCAACTTCTGCCATCACTACATTAATGAGCAAACTTTTAAAAATATTATTGTTATTTTATTAGGTTTATCTGCAATAAATTTACTAATTTCTTAGCGAATTGAAGATTCTTAACAACAATTAAAGCAAGCTACTAAACAAATTATTGTATCCTTTTAATTATCAGATATTTAAGCAAAGTCGTTTAATGTAAAAAATGAACTAAAAAATACGACTTTTCTACAAAAAAATTCCTTTACCTATAATCATGCATGATGAAAAATGCCCGACAAGATTTACTCAAAACTTTTCCTGTATTAAATAGCAAACGCCTATGCTTACGCGAAATTACCGAAGCCGATATACCAGCTATTTTCGCGATTTTTGGCAATGATACCGTCACCAAATATTACAATTGTGATACCCTGAAAGAAGAAAAGGAAGCCGAAGAATTTGTAGATTGGTATGCCACCATTTTTGAGCAAAAACGCGGTATTCGATGGGGCATTACCCTAAAACCAAATAGTAAGGTCATTGGTACTTGCGGCTTTAATTTTTTTAATCCGAATGGACGTGCCAATTTAGGATACGACCTTAACGAAGATTATTGGGGGCAAGGCATTATTACAGAGGCGGTGAAAATGACTATGAGTTATGGGTTTAGAACGCTGCAAATCAACCGAATAGAGGCGGATGTTATGCTAGAAAATGCAGCTTCTATTAAAGTCTTGGACAAAGTAGGTTTTAAGCGGGAGGGCATTATGCGTGAGTATGGCTACTGGAAAGGAAAGTACCATGATTTGTATTTGTATTCCTTATTGAAAAGAGAATTTTTGAGTTTTATTAGTGGGAAGATGGGAGATATGAGACGGGAGATATGAGACATAAGATAGTAACTTTATTATCAGTTGCTTATAGTGTGCTACTTGCTAAATAGGTTTAAATGAAAAAAGCAGTTGCCAACGAATTGACAACTGCATAAAAACTGGCAACAATAAACCCAGTTTGGCTTAAATCTCTATTTTTTTTCTCAAAAGATTTTTTCTTTTAAATAGTTAGACAAAATTAAACGACCTTTGAATTGGCCATAAGCTGTTAACAATGAATTAACTATCTCCTGGCTACGTACTTACTTATTTTTTACATAGTCCATTTTACAAACAGGACACGTACCTGCTTTATCGCTACCACTACCTTTACAATGCATCGGACAAATATAGGCTGCAGTATACTCTTTTCCTGTTTTATCTTTCGCTTTTTCGATACTCACTTTTTTCCATTTGAAAATACTAATGTCTTTACTATGATAATTAGTTACATACAAGGTATTTTCTTTTACAAAAACATCTGTAGGTTTATCTAAATGTTGCTCAATAAGCTGTTGTAATTCCCCTTTTTCCAAATCATATGCCAAAATACGGCTGTTTTCAAAATCAGTGACTAGTAACTGAGTTTCACTAACATAAATACCTGTAGCTGCATTCATACCATCTCCCTCGCCTATTGTTTGTAAGTGATTTCCGTCTAAATCAAAGACTTGTATACGATTATTATAAGCATCTGCAATATATAATTTATCTCCAACAAACTGTAAATCTGTGGGATAATGAAACTCGCCTTTACCTTTTCCTTTTTTTCCAAAAGTTTGATTTTTATCACCATTTTGATAAATAATGCGGTGATTGTAAAAATCTGCTACAGCTATTTGATTGGCTGTGACATCAATACCTGCGGGTGCATCAGGCTGCTCAGGAATAGTTTGTGTACTTATCTTATTATCTGGCTGAATAACACTAATCGTATCAGATGAATACTCTGGCACATACAGTTTGCCTTCATATTGTACAATATGCATCGGACGTGCCATATCCTTATGCTCCACTAGTATACTACCTTCCATATCCATCTTTACTACTCGATTATTATCACTATCAGACACCCATAAATGTTGGCTATTTTCGCTGTCAGGCACAACACCTATCGGGCCTATATCTTTTAAGGGAATGCTTTGCTCATGTACCCATTGGTAGTGTTTGGGAGTGCAAGCATTTAAAAACAACAAAGACAGCATTATTAAAATATATTTTTTCATTACTTTACTCTTTTATTTTACAAATTTTCCAGTATGCAAAGCGTTCTACATACTGGAAAATAAAAAAACTTTATTTATCTTCTGTATCTGTCTCTGCTACTCTGTCATACAAACAACAAGGTGGCAAACTCTCATAAACATCTGTTGCTGCTCTGAAATCACCTGTATCGTGTCCAACTTCTGCAATTTTACTTTGCACCGCTTTTATCTCTACTTTATTTTCATCATACTCCAAAGTCAACTCCTTTGTTTCGGTTTTCCAAATGGCAGAAATCACCCCTTCTATTCCAATTGCTGCCTTCTCAATACGCGCTTTGCACATTCCACAATTTCCTGATACTGAAAAAGTTGCACTTTCTACTTTTGCATCTTCATCAGTTGCTGTTGTTGTTTCTTTAGCAGTTTCTTTAGTGCTTTCTACTTCGCCATTCGCTCGCTCAATAACAATATCAACAGCCGTATAGCCTGCTTTTGTTACACGTTCTTCTACTTCTTCACGACTTAATTCCAAAGATGCAGGAACCGTAAAAGTCATAATGCCTGTTTCCATTTCAATATCAATTTCCTTAATTCCCTTAACCTTTTTAAATTTCTTTTCTAGTCCAAAAGCACAAAAAGGACAACCTAAACCATCAACCGTTACTTCTACGGCATCGCGGCCATCTTTTTTGGTAGCTTTATCTTGTGCAAATGTGTTATTTACACTAATAATAGAACATAATGCGATTAAAATTACAATTATATTTTTCATGATAAATTATTTTATTTTTTGTTAAAAAACATATCGAGTACCTAAGAAAATGCTGTATTTGCGCTGAATTTCCTCTGGAATATCATGCTGAACAAGCGGCAATTGCACCGCCGTTTCAAAGGTAAATTGCTTGATGGCATACTGAATACCTTGTGCAAAAAACAACTCATACGCGCCATTATCCACAAAAAAATTGCTGTTGTACTCGAAATATAAATTCAACTGTTTAACAGGATAAACGGGCTTCAATAAGGGCAAGCCAAAGCCAATTTTATGCTTGATTTCATCCGAATAATTGGGAATAAACTTATAACCAAGTTCATGAGAAATGCCATGTTTAATTGTTTCATAACCAATTACATGTGCAAGGTAAGTTTGCCATTCGCCCAAGCCAAAATCCGAGAGCCCCACATTGTCTGCCGTAGGAATCGTTTCAATCAATTTGGCAACCATTCGCAGCGTTTTACCCTTCCCATCTTTTCGGAAAAATTGATATTTCCCCAACAAATTAATATCGCCTAAACCCATTGATTCTTCGGTCGTTTCGTTTCTAGTGATGGAGCTACTCAACAAAGGAATATGCAAAGCTATCAGCGAATTAGCAGTGGGTAAATAGTGCATCATCAGAGGAGCATAAACGAAAGTTCCGTTGTTGTTTTTGCGAATTTCGGTCAGCGTTTTCACGATTTTACGCTTAGAACCAAGCATAATCGGCTTATCAGAAGTAATCGGTGGTCCCTGCCCTCGACTGTCGCTGCTCAACAGTATACACATAGCTACTGTGAACAACATTAGAAATTGCTGTTTCATATTATTTGAAAAAAGAAAGCGGTTAGTTAATATTTGAGATGTAAGACATAAGACTATGTGATTATTAGTAAAGCCTCATATCCAATTCAAATGTCTTTTAATTCTGTAAAATCTGCCATTAATACATTGTATTTTACTGAAAAATGCACTAATGGCGACATAAATTTACTTTGAAATAGAAAGTATTAACTAACAAAGGAAGGCTTGCACGAGCAGGGGAATGTCTCGTTGCAAGGGAGGCGGATCGTCAATTATAGGTTTGGAAATAAAGGAGGTGATTGGCTCAAATCCGTATGTTTTGAGCGTATAAAAGAGTGTAACAACTTGAATATCAGGGCTAATGGACTGCTGAATATGATTAGAAATGAGTTGTGTATCATTTTTCAACAGTTCACTTTCATTTTGACAACAATTGCCGTCTGTCGTTGCAGCACAAGTCATTTGTGTTGCCGCATTTTGACTACAACATTGTTTAGGAGCAGTACGCACCGCAGCCATATGACAACTATTTTCTTGTTGATGGCAGTTTTGTGGCGCGATAAATATAGCCATACTTTTTAACTGTTTTTGGCAAAAATGCTTGTTAACAGTTATACCTGCGGTACTGAGTAGTATCCAAAAGGCTAAGGTAATATTGGCTATCGTTTTATTCATGTGTTAACTATGACTATGCAACGAAGAAAGTGTTTATTTTATTGTGTGTTTTGGGATAGATGGGTTTTAAATGAAAAAAGCCTTAACTTGCAAGAAAAATATTAATATGAATGAGAAATATGATTTACAAAAATTGGCTCAAAGTACAAGGGAAAAATTAGAAGCCCATTTGAAGTTAACAGGAAAATCAATTTGTACAGACTTTCTTAACCCAGAGCAGGAATTTCCCAATGGTTGTTGTAAAAGTGCTTCAATGATACTTGGGTTAATAATGGAGGAAAGTCTTAAAATGAGAAATGTCAAATATGTGTGGGGAACTTGCCCAAAATTGGGAACTCATGGATGGATAGAGTTTGACTCCATGTTACTTGATATTACAATAGACCAATTTAATTTTGCAAAAAAAATATTGGTAGTTGAAAAAGAAAAAAGCATTTTTCATGTTAATTTTAAAAGTCAAGGTAGATTTCCGATCAATGTACGAGAAAATCATTCAATAAGAACTATTTACAATGAGATTAAATCAGAAATTTTATCTAAAGTAAAGGCACCTACTTATAGATAAAATCCTGAAAAATGTCTTTCAAGGACAATTTGCACCATTAAGATTTTATACTCAACTTTTTAGGGTTTTGCCTGCTATCAAAAACTCTATTGATGTATACTGTATCACTATTGAAATTGTAGATAATCTTGTAATGTCCCTCTATAATACGCCGATAATCTCCTTTTAATTTGGCTAGTAGAGGCTCTTTTTGACCAATCAAAGGCATACTTGCTAATATTTCAACTCTGTGCATGATACGATTCAAAACTTCAAATGCTTTTTCTTCCGTAAGCTGCATTGACAACTGAGTATAAATATTATATAAATCTTCTTTAGAACTAACTGTCCATATTATTTCGTATGATTTCGCCACTGTTTCACCTCCTCTTTTAATGCTTGATGAGTAATTGTCTGCCCTGTTTCTATATCTTTTTCACTTTCTTCAATTGCCTCAATATAAGCAGTTTCTAGCTCCTGATCAAATGATTCTAGCACTTCTACAAAAGATAGCTCTTGTAGTAATGCTAGGAAAAAATCCTTTTTATCAGTCTGTATTTTAACAATTAATGTCTCCATAAATATTTGCCTTTTATTTACTTTTCATTTTCTTTTTACCCAAAATAAGCATTTTTTGTAAAAAATAAAAGAATAATTGCTATTTGGCAAATCGAATTGTTGATACTATATTTGTATTTTATGGATGTACTATATTTTTTTCATGTATGAGGTTAACAAGTTTAGAGGAACTTCACAAACAATTAAAGTTTGTAATTTGTTGAGGTTAAAAAAACAGGTAAATGGCTAAAGACTTTTTTCACACAATTTTCAAGAAAATATTATTAGCTGATGGATGGAAAATAACTCATGATCCTTATCAGGTGAGAGTTGGTAGTATTGGTTATGAAATTGACTTTGGTGCTGAAAAATTAATTGGTGCGGAAAAAGGTGATACAAAAATTGCTATAGAATTAAAGAGTTTTACAGGACCTTCAAATATCAATGAATTTCATAGAGCAGTTGGTCAATTTAATGATTATTTCGTAATTTTAGAAATGCTTGATCCTACACGAGTTTTATATTTAGCTGTCCCTGAAAAGACATGGAATACTTTTTTTCAAGAAGTAGTTATACAAAAAGCCATTCAGCGTATTCAAGCAAAAATAATTGTTTATAATCCGTTTACAGAAAAAATAGTAAAATGGGTAAATTAAAAAAATATCAAGACATTCTAATTGATTACCTTAAAGAGTATTCAAAGATAAAACCAGCCAACTTACCCGATATAGACAGTCACGCCATTATTGATAGGGAAAATAATCATTTCCAACTCTTACAACTTGGCTGGCAAGGGGAAGATTATATTTTCACAGTCGTTCTTCATTTTGATATAAAAGATGGCAAAATATGGTTTCAACGCAATATAACAGATAGAGATGTGGTAGATAAATTAATGGAAATGGGCGTAGAAAGGCAAGATATTGTTTTAGGTTTTAGATACCCCAAAATTCGCCCTTATACGGGCTTTGCAGAAGCATAAAAAATGAAACAAATTGAAAATAAGATGCTATATTTGTATTTTATGGATGTACTATATTTTTTTCATGTATGAGGTTAAAAAAATTAAAATTGGAAAATTTCAGGTTATTTACAGACTTAGAACTGGAAATACCTGACTCAAATTTAGTTGCATTAGTGGGAAGTAATGGAGCAGGAAAAACGACTTTGCTTGATGCGATTGCTTTATGCCTTACTCATTTTACAGGTCCTTTATTATCGAAATCAGAAGGCTATCAGATTGAATCATACTTTAACATTGATGATATTACTTATGGTTATGAGGTGGGAAAGATTACTACTGCTTTTTCTTATAGGGGAGCTGAAAGAGGCATTTTATTAGAAAAAAATATTAAAAAAGCAAGTTTTTATTCTACAAAAATACCAAAAGGATTTATAAATGAGATTGAAGATCAGTTAAATGAAGGGATCATAAACTCAATTCCTATCATTGCCTATTATAATGTAAATAGAACCTCTCCCAATAACAAGGTGACAGCTAATGAAGAAAAAACTACTCATAGACCTTATGATGATAAGTTAATTGCTTATGAAAATACTTTAGGTCTTGATTCTCCAAGTTTTGCGAGTTTTGAAAGTTGGTATATTGGGCAAGAAAATATTGAAAATGCCTTTAAGGTGCAAAAAAAGGACTTGACTTTTGAATTGCCATCCTTAAAAAATGTTAGAGATGCATTTAATCAGTTTTTAGATATAATGGAACCTAATGTTTTTAGTGATTTAACCGTAAAAAGAGTATCTAATATACAAAGCAATTTTTCGGAGAATGTGAAAGCATATTTAGCTATTTCCAAGAATAATATTCCGATGAAATTCAAACAATTTTCCTATGGGGAAAGAATGATTATCGGGCTGGTTTGTGAAATCGCAAGAAGGTTAACCATTGCCAATAATAATAGTTTAGACGCGCTACTTGGCGAAGGGGTAGTATTGATTGATGAATTAGATTTACATTTGCATCCCAACTGGCAAAGGTTGATAACTAAGGCATTAGAAACGGTATTTCCGAACATACAATTTATTTTCACCTCACATTCTCCTTTGATTTTGTCGGGCTTAAAAAAGGAAAGCATCTTGATTTTTAATAATGGGCAAGTGATACCTAATGAGTATCTTCCTGATATTTACAGTGGCACAGCAGACGAAATTCTCGAAAAATTGTTATTCGCCAAAAATGCTATTCAAGACTTTACAAATGAGCAAAAAGAAATTGATGAGTTATTTAATTTGATGGAATTTGATAAAGCAGAAGAAAAACTAAAGGAACTAAAAGCCAAAGTTAATTCCTCTCCGCAATGGCTAAAAGATTATGAACTAAGAATTGAATTTGCAAAATCATGAGACTGATAAACATAGATGTAGATAGCGAACCCGATTGTCTGAAAAAGCTAAGAAATGAAAATAAGACGTATGATGATCTTAAAGACGACTGCTTGAAGAAAGTTAGAAAATTGCTCAATACTCAACAAGAAGGCTACTGTGCTTATTGCGAGCAAAAGTTCAAATCCATTGTGTTTATTGAGCATTATATTTCTCAACAAGAGGATAATACACAGGATTTAATGTTTTCAAATTTTTTGGGCGTTTGCTCAGGAAAATTTTATGTGGATAAAAAAACAGGCAAGCATATAGCACATTGTGACACCTCTAGAGGGGCTACTCCATTAACAATAAACCCTAAATTACAAGAACATATAGATACAATATTTTATGATGAAAATGGTAGAATTGCATCAACAAATCCTGATTTCAACAAAGATATTGATGATATATTAAATTTGAATTTTGAAGAACTTATTGAGCTTAGAGACAAAGAATTTAAGAGAAATTTTTACAATTTATCAAAATTTGCTAGACAGTTTAAACTATCAAAAAAAGAAACATACAAAAGAGGATTAAAAGCTTCCAATTCTGGAAAAATGGACTTTCCTAGCTATTTGAGTTATCGGTATAAAAAATTATTAGAGCGCATTAATGGGTAATTTACATTCCTAGAAAAAGTTATTGTTCCCTCCAAAAAAACACCCCTTTTGTTCAATATTCAAACATTCAATTGTTCTATTTTAGAACATTTCATCCTTTTATACTGTTGTAGTAGTATAAATCTAAAGCAAAATAGAACATGAATCAATATCTTTCTCAAGAAGAACTTGGAACCCGAATTGCTAAATTAAGGCATTTAAAGGGTTTATCGCAAGATGAATTAGCCAATGAAGTTCAATTGTCTAGGTCTTCATTAGCGCAAATTGAACTGGGGAATCGCAAACTCAATGTATTGGAATTGCAAAAAATAGCGAGTATTTTAAATTTTTCGTTGGATAAATTTCTTGCTCAAAATTTTAATATACAGACCATTCACAATAAACTAGAAGCTTCTGTACCCAGTAATGATGATTATAGAATTTCAGAACCGAGTTTAAATCTCCATAAATTTACGAATGTACTGCTTTATATTTTGGAAAAATGTGGAGGAAAGCCAAATGTTGGAGAGCAACTAGTATCTAAACTGTTATACTTTGCTGATTTTAATTATTATGAATTGTATGAAGAACATTTGACAGGAGCTACCTATCACAAACTTCCTTATGGTCCTGTTCCACAGGCTTTGCAAATGATTATTGAGAATATGTTGCAAAATAAAAGCATTAAAAGAATAAAAACGAATTATTTTAATGCTAAACAAATCAGATATATCCCCCTCAAAAAAGCTAATTTACAAGAACTGAAAGCCAGCGAAAAAGAGGTATTGGATCGAGTGATTGAGCAATTTTCTGATTGGTCTACTTTGGCAATCACTGACTATGCTCATAAAGACTTGCCTTGGATTGTATCTAAAGAGGGGGAAGCAATAGATTATGAATTGGCTTTGTATAGAGAAATGCCTTATTCGGTTAGAAATTATGAGTTTTGAGATAGGAGACTTGAGACAAGAGATTTGAGAATTAATAAGTGCCAAGCACTATTTAATTGTGCACAATTTTGTGCTAAAGTATTAGAAATGAGTAGTTTAGTCTTTTCCTATTGTAGCATTAATTTTGTCTAGGTACTTATATTTTGTTTTTTGCTCAATTAGAAAAAAAATATAACTGTGATATTTGAAGAATTAAGTGAATTTCAAAGGGATTTAAAAAAGTTGCTGAAAAAATATAGTAGTCTCCATGAAGATTTGGCAGTGGTTAAAAGAATCTTAGAAGTATTGCCAGAGGAAAGACCGCCTTTTAGTTTCAGAATAGATAATTTGGGGATTGAAACTTGCATTATAAAAGTGAAAAAAATGGCTTGTAAAGCTCTTAAAGGTAAAGGTGTAAATTCAGGTTTGAGATTGGTCTATGCACATTTTGAAAAAGTGGAACAGGTAGTGGAAGAAGGTGTTATTATTGTTGAAGGAAGGGAAGAAAAAATAATTTTAATAGAACTTTTTCACAAAAATAATAAAGCAAATGAAGATAGAGATAGGATCAAAAAACACTTTAGTTAAAAAGAAAAGAAATGCATTTCCGATTATTTTCCCACGCAAAATAAGCATATTTATTTGAATTTGCGTAGAATAAGCCCTATATTCAACGCATATGATGCGTAATATAAATTTTTTCATCCATAATCGCAGTGATTGGCCAAACTTTACTTGGGATAACGATAGCCTAATGACGCTACTCGGCAGTGTTAGAAATGCTCAAGGGAAACTCATTGGTAAAATGGAAAGCATTGGCTTTGAGCTTAGAAATCAAGCGAGTTTGGAAACGATTACGCTGGACATTATTAAATCCAGTGAGATAGAGGGAGAAATGCTCGACTCCAAACAAGTTCGCTCCTCTGTTGCCAGAAAACTTGGGTTGGACATTGCAGGATTGGTGGCAACAGATAGATATATAGAGGGAGTGGTCGAAATGATGTTGGACGCTACACAAAATGCGCTGCAACCCTTGACCAAAGATAGGCTTTTCGACTGGCACGCTGCATTATTTCCAATGGGTAGAAGTGGAATGTATAAAATTATTGTGGCAGATTGGCGGGATGATTCTACAGGGCCGATGCAGGTCGTTTCAGGTGCATTAGGCAAGCAGCGCGTGCATTTTCAAGCTCCCCCAGCCGATGCCATTGAAAAGGAAATGTTACAATTTCTAAATTGGCTGAACACCAACTACCAAATTGATGCGGTCATTAAAGCGGCTATTGCACATCTCTGGTTTGTAACTATACATCCTTTTGAAGATGGCAATGGAAGGATAACAAGGGCGATATCGGATATGTTGTTGACAAGGGCGGATGGCATTTCACAAAGATTTTATAGCATGTCTGCCCAAATTCGGGTAGAAAGAAAACAGTATTATCATATTTTGGAAAAAACGCAAAGGGGAAGTCTGGATATTACAGAATGGATACAGTGGTTTTTAAATTGTTTGATGAATGCGATAAATGCTTCTGAAAAAACATTTGAAAAAATATTGTTCAAGCATCGATTTTGGAATGAAAATGCTACTCAATCGCTGAATGAACGACAAGTAAAATTGTTAAACAAATTACTCGAAGATTTTAAAGGGAATTTGACCACTACCAAATGGGCTAAAATAGCTAAATGCTCTCATGACACTGCTTTAAGAGACATTCAAGATTTAATCCAAAAAGGTATTTTACAAAAAGCTGCATCAACTGGTAGGAATACCAACTATATACTTGTAGAACTTTCATTAGACTAAAATCTAGTTTTTTTTACTTGAAATCTATGTATTAAAACTTTCTAAAAAGTTCAGAAAATAGGCTATATTTGGGCAGTAATGAAGTTAAGCAAGATACATTTATACAGGATTACCCATATAGAAAATATCCCTCACATACTTCAATATGGGACAACATATAGAAAATCAAAAAATACTAATCCAAGTTTTAAAACTATTGGAGATAGAAAGCTTATTGATACACGAAGTTTCCGAAAAGTTTGGGTTGATAACGGCGATTATAATAAGAAAAACAAGGAGACAATTACGCTAGGTGATTATATTCCATTTTATTTTGGAGTTAGAATGCCAATGCTCTATGTAATTCAAAATGGCGGAAACTTTGTTGAACAAGCAACACTACCTGAAAACATCGTTTATATAGCCTGTTCTTTTCATAAGATTTTAGAATCAGAAGCTACATTTTATTTTTCAGATGGACATGCAACTGACAATTTTACTATATTTTATGATAAAACAAAATATGAAGAGTTGCCTAAATTAGTTAATTGGGAATCTATAAAAACTTCTTATTGGGGAGGGCAAGAAAATCTAAATAAAAAACGTGAAAAACAAGCTGAGTTTTTAGTTGGCTCGGATCTAAGTATAGATACTATAAGTGGACTTGGCTGTTATAATAAAAAAGCAAAAACCAAATTAATTAAAATGGGCGTTAATGGCAACACTATTAAGGTCATACCCAAAGCCTATTACTAAACAGAATTGTTATGATTAATTATTTAGTGGGAAATATATTTGATAGTGACGCAGAGGCTCTAGTAAACACAGTTAATACAGTTGGAGTTATGGGGAAAGGACTTGCACTTCAATTCAAAAAAGCTTTTCCTAACAATTATAAAGCCTATCGAAAAGCATGTGAGCAGAAAGAAATTGAAGTAGGAAAAATGTTTGTATTTAAAGATGTGTCAGTAAATTCTGGAGAAAAGGTAATTATCAACTTTCCAACCAAAACACACTGGAAAAAAGCATCCGAGTATAGTTTTATAAAAGAAGGTCTCAATGATTTAATAAAAGTTATAGAAAAATATGAAATTAAAAGTGTCGCGATTCCACCTTTAGGGGCAGGAAATGGGGGGCTAAATTGGTTAAAGGTTAAACAGATGATAGAAAGTGCATTACAGGAATTGGAGGTAGACTTTTTTATCTATGAGCCTAATTTAGCAATAAAAGAAAAACTCAAAAAAGAAAGAGTTAAGCTGACTGAGGCTAGGGCATTATTATTATATATCCTCTATGATTTAGTTCAAAATGGCGAATATGTTTCAGAGTTTTCTAGTGAAAAAGCATCCTATTTTTTACAAAGATTTGGAGCACAGAAATATTTTAAGTTAACGTTTGAATCTAATTTTTATGGACCATATTCGGGAAAAGTAAGATTTATATTGAATGTTTTAAATGGGAGTTACCTAATGGGTTATAGTGATATGAGTAAGAAACCATTTCAACCTCTAACACTTGTATCTGACGGTTATGAAGATGTTAAAAATATTATAGAGCAAAATGAAGATTTATTAAATATTGCTAATAAAACAAAGGCGTTTCTAACAGGATTCTATTCTGATTTTTCTCTTGAATTACTGTCTTCTGTTGATTATTTATCACAATTACATAATACTTTAGAGGAGGATTTTATTTTTCAAAAACTAAGTGAATGGAGTGGTAGAAAACGAAGTATGTTTTCAAACCCAAGATATATAAGTATTTGTGCAAGGCATCTACATAATTACAAAAATAAATTTTCCACAATAGTATAGCGTTTTGCCTTTGTCTGTTTCATTTATTTTTCCACGCAAAAAAAACGGAATTAATCAAATTTGCGTAGAATAAACCCCATATTCAACGCATATAATGCGTAGTATCTTTTATTATCTCCAAATTACAGTGATTCACTAAATTTCATAACACACCATTTACATGAAAAAGTACCTAGAAAAACTCATTGTATTTAAATTTGGCTTGTCCATATTCGCGCCTTTGGCATTGAAAAAATATGATGGTCTAGTTCAGCGATTAACCAATTTTTCTGCATGGTTGAACCTAAAACTCAACCAACCACAGGCAGCTACATCAACTAAAGAATTGGCAGAAACATGGGTTGATTTAATGCCTCCTGATGGACGTAATTTATTCAAAATCAGTTCAATAGAAGAAGATACAGCTTATGTAGAGATTCATTTAGAATGTCCGCTACGAGGAACAGGTGATGTAAATGCTTGTTATAAATTGATGAATTACGACCGTGCTCTGATGGAGAAAGTGGGTGGTAATTTGGTGGTTTTAGAATCTCAATCTAATTCTGGTAAAGCTTATTGCAAATTAGCCATTAGAAAAAAAGGATTGTCTACGGATGATTTGATTCCTGCTCATAAGAGGTTGTCTTGATAATTTTAGTATGCTGCACTTTCTTCCTAATACTTTGGTTGTAAGATTGCCTTTTAACTATTTAGACTTTTGGATATTTAGCTTTTAGAAATTAGTGATTAAAGATCAGAAATTGGAAATTAATTCTCAAACCCGACCTTACGTATAAATTCTTGATTGTTAATTACTTACAAAAACCACAACGGCTAAAGCTCTCGTACAGAACTCATTCAAAAGGAAACTAAAAACCTCAAAAACGAATCACGAATCCACGAACTGTCAAAATAAGCAAAAACTATTTGAGTGTGTCAAGAAAAGAGGGTTTTCTTATAAGAGCTATTTACCTTAATTTTTAGAGAATATTGCCTTACCTATATTCTTTTCCTTTAGTATATTTGCAGTTTGCCCATGCTCAGTTGAAATAGCATATTGAGCTATTGGGACAGAGATTATTCACACACCACACAAATAAAAAAACATGAATTTACAAAAACAAATGCTTGAAGAATTAGAGAATAAAGAAATTTTTCATCAAGCTAAAAATTATGCTTTTGAATATATTGATGGCATAGAACAAAAGGATGTTTATCCACAAGAAGAAAATTTAAAAAAACTACAGGTTTTTCATGAAGAATTAGGCAATGAGCCAACGGCTGCAAAGGATGTACTGGCTCTATTGAATGATATTGGCTCTCTTGGAACAATTACCAGTACAGGAGGCAGATATTTCGGATTTGTGACAGGAGGGGCAACACCTATTTCTTTAGCCACCAAATGGTTGACAGATTTATGGGATCAATGTGGCGGTTTGTATGCAATCTCACCGATAAATGCAGAATTGGAACGAGTTTGTGAAAAATGGCTGATAAACCTACTTGGTCTACCTGACGGAACAGTAGCAGGATTTGTAAGTGGAGCTTCAATGGCGAACTTTAGTGCCCTTACAGCAGCAAGGTATCATATTTTAAAAGGTTTGGGTTGGGATGTCAACAAGAAAGGATTAAATGGCTCTCCTAAAATTAGACTAATCACTCATAGTCAAATTCATGCAAGTATTCGGAAAAGCCTCGTTTTATTAGGGTTTGGCAGTGAAGATATTGAATATATTTCCCATGATGAGCAAGGGCGAATGGTCGTCAATGAATTACCTGAATTGGACAATTCCTGTTTAATTTTGCTACAAGCAGGAAATGTTAATACGGGTGCTTTTGATGATTTTGAAACTGTCTGTGAGCAAGCCAATAAAGCTGGTGCATGGGTTCACATAGATGGTGCTTTTGGGCTATGGGCAGCCGCTACAAAAAAGCTATCTTACCTAACAAAAGGCATAGAAAAAGCGGATTCTTGGGTTTTAGATGGCCATAAAACATTAAATGTGCCCTATGATTCAGGAATTGTTTTGTGCAAACATGCAGATTCTATGATAAATGCCTTACAAGCAACGGCAGCCTATATTATTTACTCTGGCGAAAATAGAGACCCGATGTTGTACACCCCCGAAATGTCCAAACGTTCAAGGGCTATCGAACTGTGGGCAACCTTAAAGTATTTAGGCAAAAATGGCGTGGATGAACTGATTACTACCCTTCATGAAAATGCAAAACAACTAGCTGATGGTTTGAAGAAAGCAGGCTTTTCTATACTCAATGAAGTCGTTTTTAATCAGGTTTTAATTGCTTTAGACACCGACCAGAAAACAAATTCGGTTTTACAATATTTACAGAAATCAGGGCGTGTTTGGATGGGAGGCTCTACTTGGAATGGAAAGGCTGCGATTAGAGTAAGCATTTCTTCTTGGAGAACCAATGAACTGGATATAAACACAACAGTTGCCCTATTTAAAGAAGCAAGAGAGGCTTGTGTAGTGTATTCGTAAATGTTTTTTTTAATATAATTTGAGTGCATCAAGAAAAGAGGGATTTTGTAGAATAGCTATGGCTTTTAATCTTAAAAAGTGTCACTTTACCTACGTTTTTTCCTTTTTTTCTTGACACACTCATTGACTTAAATATCTTTTTTCGCTACTGTTCTTCTGAAGGATTCATCATTTTACCAACAAATAACACTGTTCCTGTTTGATTATCGCGAATGACGTATAAAAATGGGCGATTAAGGATAACTTGGGGATATATAGGAACTGAAACAATCCCAATGCCTATACCCGTAACTGCCGATGCTTCCGTTCCTTCTTCATCTACTTTTACAAAGGCTTTATGAGTTACTCTACTTACATACAAAGGTGCATCAGCAATACGACTCAAATTTGCGCCATTAGAAAAAGCAACACCCATGCCCATATCTGACAGCACTTCATTTAGGTCTTTTTTGTAATTCACCTCAAATTTTGGCATTTCCAATATCACACCATCATATACAAAGTTGTTATTTATCCATTCCTCCCACTGTTTGTTATCCAATTGTCCTATCAATTCGTTGATGTCTACATCCTCATGAGGTTGTAAAATGGTCATGGAAAAAAGAGAATCACCATACATCAAGTCAACCGCTTGAAATAGTTCATTTTCATAGTAAGGAAATGCTCGTAAGGTAGTCATCATTTCACAATTTGTTGTGCTACCATCGGCAAGGTGGAACGCTTTGGTTTGGGTTGCTTCAGGAGCAAAGGGGTATCGCCAATTGGCATTAAAGTAAATGGCACTGATTAAAAACATCACCTCATCTGGATTAATTTCCTCCAAAATACTTTCAATAGTACCATTGGTTTTGTCATTTACCCAGTTGTTAATGACATCTACACTTGCATCATCCGCGAAATTGAGTTCTTGTACTTCGCTATCAAAAAACAGTTGATTGGTCGATAAAAAATCGGGTTTAGTGGGGAAGCTCATATCCATCCAAATGGAATTGGCAATATTTAGGATAACTGCACGATCGGCGGTTGTTAGTTGTTGTGCCAGGCGTTTATAAGTGGCGTTTACTTGCTGAATGGTCAAATCATCTAATTCTAGGGTGCTTTGAATGGCTTCTTTGGTGGTGCCGTCTGCGCCATTATAGAGCATGGCCAAGGCCATCGCCACATTAAAAGGAGAAGCGAAAACATTCCCATTGGGGGCTTCGGCTAATTGTTTTTCATTTATCTTTTGAAATAATTTCCAGCTAAAGCTATTGTCTGCCTCCACTAATTTAGATTGGTCGAATTGCAAAACTTCAACTAATTGTTCTTGAATTTCTGCCATCTCTGCCTCCTCTTTACATTGTGTAAAAATGCTTAATATTGCCAATAAGCATAAAGAAAAGGTAATTTGTTTGAAATAATTGTACATGGTTTTTATATTTATAGATTAGGGGTGATTTGTGATTTGTGATTTGTGATTATATAAGAAAATAATTTAATTTTCTTTTTTTTTGTAGTTGATTTCTAAAAAGCTAAAAAGCTAAATATCCAAAAAGCCAAAAAGCTAAAAAGCTAAAAAGCTAAAAAGCCAAAAAGCTAAAAAGCTAAAAAGCCAAAAAGCTAAAAAGCCAAAAAGCTAATTTCTAACTTGCCGCAGGATTCATCATTTTTCCAATAAACAACACAGTTCCTGTTTGATTTTCTCTGATAACATATAAAAACGGACGATTTAGATGAATCATAGGTACTATAGGAGCAGTTTCGATTACTTCAATAATGGTTACTGCTGCCGCTTCGGTGCCTTCTTCATTCACCTCTACAAAAGTTTCGTGTATTACTCTGGAAACAAAAGGGCCTGGTAGGCCATCAGCAGGAATACCTGAAAAATCCGCACTTGCATTAAAGATAATCCCCATACCTGTACCTGTAAGGGCATCTTTAGTTATCTCTTGAATTTTATATTTGGTTTTAAACTTGGGTAGTCGAAGCATAATATTTTGATACTCAAAAGTATTTGTTGTCCATTCTTGCCATTGTTGTTCTGTAATTTGGGCAGCCAATTCATTAATATCAACGTTCTCATGAGGTTGTAAAATGGTCATGGAAAAAATAGAATCGCCATAGGCAAGGTCAACGGCTTGGAACAGTTCATTTTGGTAAAAAGGAAATGCTGCCTCATCCATTTGCATCATTTCGCAAGTACTAGTAGTGCCATCATAAAGATGAAAAGGCTGTTCACTCGTTAGTTCAGGATCAAAAGGGTATCGCCAATTCGCATTAAAGTAAACAGCATTAATGATATACATAACAACACTAGGCGGAACAAAATCTAGCGCATCTTCAATTTTTCCATTCGTGTTATCACTTATCCAAGCATTAATAATGTCTACCGCATCGGAGCGAGAAAAGTCTAACTCTATTACTTCACTATCAAAAAAGGTTCGATTGGTTTCTAAAAAATCAGGATTTACGGCATAACCTAACTTTGGCCAGATAGAATTGGCAAAATTCATCACAACAGAACGGTCGGCTGTAGATAGGCGTGTAAGTAGGCTTTTATAAGCGGCGTTCATGGCATCAATATCAAGATCGTGTAGTTCCATAGCAGCACGCATATCTTCTTTTGTCTGTCCGTTTGCTGCATTATACAACATGGATAGGGCAACCGACATACTAAAGGGAGAGATACAGACATTGGCAGTAGGGTCTTCGTCTAGTTGCAGGTCGTTAACTGTCTGAAATATATTCCAGCCGAAGGTATTGTCTGCTTCCACCAGTTTTGTTTCATTTATTTCCTGCATGACATTTACCAATTCTTCCTTAATTTCGGCTATTTCTGCTTCATCTTTACATTGGGTAAAAGTGGTGAGTAGCACTAATAGGGATAAGGAAAATAAAAGGTATTTAAAATAATTGTACATAGCTTTATATTTTATAATATCACATAAATTGTCTCTATAAGAGCTTTGTTCTTTACAAAAATCTAATTTTTTGAAAATGTTTGAAAAAACTTTTAGTGAATCTTATAGCATATATTGTATACTCCCTTCTTGTATAAATAATTGATAATGAAAAAAATAATGTTGATGTTGTCAAGTATTTATATTATTTTTCTTTTGAAAAAAAGATACCCTAATTTTTGTTTTTCAAAAAACAATTCATCATAAAAAAAGCAGAATAGCGACAAAAAGAAATGAATTAAAGCATTGATTATGAAAGACTTAGAAGTATTACAGCAAAAAAAGTAATAAGATTGTGTAGAGATAATAGGTACAAAATGTAATTGATGTGGTGGTCATTAGAGCGTATCTTTGTAGTAGAAACACTGGCAAATTAAATACTAATTTCAGTTAGTAATGTAATCAAGCAATTTACTTTATTCCTACTTAAAATTTGAGACGATGAAAACGATAAATTCACAAACCTATTTACTACTCTTAAGTTGTATTTTTTTACTATCGCTAAGTAGTTGTGTACGAAAAATCTATGTAACAGATGTAATAGATAGAGGCTATTATCCAGCCGTAGCACAGGGAACGGTGATTTACGATCCGATATATTGTCCGCCACCAGTAGTCTACGATACTGATGTATACTATCCTCCAGTAGTTTACAATACGGATGTCTATGTTCCAGCAGTAACGAATAATCCTTACTGCCCACCAAATGGTGTCACCATTATAGAAGAAGAAACTGTTATCATCGTCAACGAAGGACGGGACAATCTACTACCTAATGACTGTGAACCGACTGTAGTAACAACTGAAACGGTAGTAAATGGTGGCATTGCTCGCCCCACGGTAACGACTACTCCTAGTGTATACAACAGTGCTATTCGCCCTGTTTCTCTAGGCAATGAAGAAAATGTAACGAATAATATTGGTGAAATTGATAGTGATGAAATCACAAGCAATATAGTACGTCCAGTTCGTCAGCAAATTACACAGAGCATACAAGTATTTGATAGTGAGGGCGTTCAGTCAGCTTATTACTACAACAATACAACTACCACTAAAACCAGTCAAGGGGATACAAGTAATACAACCCAACCACAAAGTATTGCTGTAGCAACTGTAGAGGATATTTACCGAATTGACCAGCAAGGCACGGGTGAACAAGCACCAAAAACGGTTAAGAAAAAGAAGGGGATTATTAAAAAGATTTTTTCTCGCCAAAAAAGATTGGTTAAAGGCAAAAAAAATAAAGCTCCCAAACAGCGAAAAAAACGCGATGGTTTATCTGACTGGGATTTATTAGATGCGGCTGGTGGACATGCCTCTGGAGTTATTAAAACCCAACAACCAAAGCCAAACAATACTAGAACTTCCAAAACACATAAAAAGCAGGAAACTAAACCTAAAAAAGTAAAGGAAAAACACAAACAAAAAAAACAAAAACCATCACGCAGAAAAATGGAACGTCCAAATTCACCACCAAACAAAAACTACAATCAACCTTCACGTTCTTCAAAACCAAAGTCAAGCAGTAGTGGTAAAAAAGTTATGAAAATGTAATTCAACTACTACTTTTAATAAAGCTTAGTAATAGACTGATTTTTATTTTTTTATCTTAAAAGAAACTCATTTAAATAAAAAACCATAAGCACTTATGAGACAATTTAAAATTGCAGTACTTTTAATCCTTTCAATCACCCTATTAAGCAGTTGCAGTAAAGACGAAGCTACTCCTGATCCTTTATTTACAGTTAGCGGAACATTTGATTTCCAAAAAGCGACTACCATTCCTGATGATGCAAAAGTATATGCCATTTGGAGTGTTTCTGAAGGAGATGATTATGAGTATGTGTATGGTGAAGGAACATTAAATGATGACAAATCCTCTTATACCATTTCTTTTGATGAAGTCCCACCTACTAATGCCTTGAATTACAATGGCTTAGGAGTAGGAATAGTTGTTGTGACAGATGGGACAGTACTAGCAGAAGGTGTTATAGACGATGCCATAGACCCCTTTGATGTTTTATTAGGTGCTGCGACTAAACAAGCAATTATTTATAAAACCGAAAATGCCGAAAACGCAAGGTCAATATTCCCATGGTTAGACAGATTTTCGGATGGGTTTAAAGTAGGTACTGGTGTGCCTGCAACGGATAATGAAACCTATGATACTTTTGCTCCTTCCTCAAACTCAACCATAGAGGTAGAAATTAATGATTTTGAGAACTTGGAATTTGTCAATTGGACATAGAAGTAAAGTTACACATAAAACTACTTTTTAAAACTCAATTATTTCAACCACTTTTTTACCTAAATCATTAAAACTCAATTAT
>JAHDHV010000471.1 GCA_020631155.1 Bacteroidota bacterium
GTAGAAATATCCAAGCCTGTAATTTCTGCTATATCCTTCAAAATCATGGGTTTAATGCGTGTTTCATCACCAGTACCAAAATATTCATATTGATAATCAAGAATGGCTTGCATGGTTTTAAGCATGGTCTGTTGTCGCTGCTTGATGGCATCAATAAACCATTTAGCAGAGTCAATTTTTTGTTTAATAAACATCACCGCTTCCTTTTGCGGTTTCGTTTTCTTTTTTGTTTGTGTATACTCTTTAAGCATGTCGCGGTAAGTATCGCTAATGCGGAGGTCGGGTGCATTTTTAGAGTTAAGTGTTAAGCGCAATACACCGCTATTATTGGAAATAAGAAAATCAGGAACAACATAATTTTCGGGCTTTGCGCTACTCACATAGGTACTACCCGGCTTAGGGTTCAGCTTTAAAATTTCAGCTACAGCCCCTTTCAAATCAGCGTCACTAACAGATAAGTTGCGCTGTAATTTATCATAGTGTTTTTTAGCAAATTCGTCAAAGTAATTTTCCAAAATTTCCTCTGCAATTTCCAAATACCTGCGTGTTCCATTCACCCCATCTTTACGCATAATCTGCAACAACAAACACTCCTGCAAATTTCTCGCACCAACCCCTGATGGTTCAAATGCTTGTACTATTTTTAGCATCTCTAGCAGTTCTTCTTCTTCTACATCAACATTTTGTGCAAATGCCAAATCATCAACTATCGCTTCCAATTCTCGGCGCAAATAACCATCGTCATCAATACTGCCAATCAATTGTGTAGCGATTTTATATTTCCTTTCAGATAATTTAACCATACCCAACTGTTCCATTAAATGCTCATGGAAAGTGCTATGTATTGCAATGGGAATTGATTTATTTTCCTCGTCGGGATCACCATAATTGTTATCTCGCAACTTATAAGAACCAACGTCATCATCTGTCAAATAGTCACTTAAATCAATCTCATCCAGTGGATCATATTCTTCTTCGGCTTCAGGTTCTTGATCGGATTCCTCTTTGGCATCACTATCACCACCACCTGCTACCTCTTCTCTATCCAATTCTTCATAATTTTGTTCTTCTTCATTGTCTTCAAAAGAACTTTCTTCCAAAGCTGGATTGACTTCCATTTCTTCTTTGATTCTTTGCTCTAAAGAAGCGGTAGGAACTTGCAACAATTTCATCAACTGAATTTGTTGCGGAGATAATTTCTGAAGTAACTTTTGACTGAGTTTTTGTTTTAGCATGGCGCATTCAATTATCACATTCTATAAAATGCAGGTATAATTAAAAAGGGTTAGGTTTAAAAAAATTAGTAGATAAAGTAGCCAATTTAGCTTTTTTCAAAAAAAAATAATTGTACAACATTTAAAATATTAAGGCTTTGATAAGGAAAAAAATAACTCTTGTTTCAAATCTTATAGCTCATTTCAAAGTTGTAGAAAAAACTTTTATCTACTATAAACGGTTTTTTAGTGAGTAATTAGTGCGACTTTTTGGGAAATAATGAACTATCAAACATAAAGGCAAAATATCTTATCTGTTAATTGTAGACATTGTTTGATATAAAGATTAAGGATTAGCATTTTGCCTCAATCCTCACTTTTAATTTATTAAACATTAGATTAGTATTTATTACTTGAACAATTATGCTTTTTGTAAAAACAAAAGCAACAACTATTTTTTGGTATGAAAAAAATTAGAATGAACAAGTAATATAAATTCACAAGTTTTTTTACGAAATTTGCAAGCAACAGTTACAATACTTTTCAGGATTATTTCAAATAGCTTGATGAATCGCTATCAAATTATTTGCCAGAAACCTAAAAATACGTTTTTTTATTGTAATTTTATCGCTTTCATTGATTTTTTTTTTACTAAAACGTTTAGCCTTGTCTTTTTTTTTTTTTGTAAAAAGATGACTATTAGTTTTTTGTGAAAAAATAAAAACAAAATTAAAAAATAATCTTTCTAAAAAAAAATATCTAAAATTTATTAGAAAAATGACATCAATCCGAGAATTATCTAAGCATGAGGATGGCGTTACAACCTTGCAAGGATGGGTAGCTAATAAAAGAACGAGCAAGACCCTAGTGTTTATTGTGTTGCGAGACGGTTCTGGTTTCGCACAATGTGTGGTGGATTTGAATACAATTGGCGAGGATAATTTTGAAAAAGCAAAACGATTGACACAAGAAAGCTCCGTAACAATTACAGGAAAAGTGGTTAAAGATGAACGGCAAATTGGCGGTTATGAAGTACAAGTAACCGACTTTGAAATTCATCAAATTGCCGAAGAATATCCGATTTCCAACAAGGAACACGGCGTTGATTTTCTTATTAACAACCGACATTTATGGTTGCGCTCCAAAAAGCAATGGGCGATTATGCGTATCCGAAACCGCCTGAAATATGTTATCCATACCTTCTTTCAAGAGCGCGGTTTTATCCAAACGGATGCACCTATTTTGACAGGAAATGCTTGTGAAGGTACGACAGAACTATTTGAAACGGAATTTTATAAAAAAGATCAGGCAGCTTTTCTTTCTCAATCAGGGCAATTGTATGGCGAAGCGGCAGCTTTTGCACATGGAAAAATTTATACTTTCGGTCCTTGTTTTAGAGCCGAAAAATCCGTTACCCCTCGTCACCTTTCCGAATTTTGGATGATAGAACCCGAAATGGCCTATTATAACATCGAAATGAATATGGATTTAATCGAGGAGTTTATTAAGTACATTATCAACGATGTACACAAAACCTGTGAAACGGAATTGCAAGTTTTAGAACGCGATTCTGTTTTATTTGACAACATCAACAAGCCATTCCCCCGCATGACCTATGATGATGCAGTAAGCATTCTCAAAGGCGAAAAAGAGGTAGACGGACGCAATGCCTTAGCTTTGATGGAAGGCGACTTAGCACAAGTGAAAACAGATTTAGCAGCTAAAAAAGAAGAATTAGCAGAAAAAGAAGGCATTTTAGCCAAAGGCGGTATCAAAAAAGGCAAGCGCAACTATTTACAAAGCCAAGTAGATAAGTTGAAAGGAGAAATTAAAAACTTGGAAGAAATGGAACGCAACATTCCAAAATGGATTGAAAGTGCTAGAAACTTTAAACGTGGAGAGGATTTGGGCGCAGCAGATGAGCGCGTTTTAACTCGCCTTTACAAAACGCCAATTATGGTTTACAAATGGCCTGCTGCCATCAAAGCTTTCTACATGAAACGCTACGAAGACGATCCCGATTATGTAAAAGGAGTGGATGTATTAGCTCCCGAAGGTTTTGGCGAAGTAGTGGGCGGTGCCGAGCGTGAGGATGATTTTGATACACTACACAAAGCCATTGTACACCACGAATTGCCGATGAAAGAATTTGAATGGTATCTCGATTTGCGCCGTTATGGTAGTGTACCTCATGCGGGTTTCGGCTTAGGTTTCGAGCGTACCGTCATGTGGCTGAGTGGTGCAAAACATATTCGGGAAACCATTCCATTCCCAAGATATTATGGGCGTTTATTTCCGTAAAATAATGGTATGATGGTGTGGTTTTGGTCGGGTCGTAGAGACAATTCATGAATTGTCTCTACGACAGACCATAAACATCATTTGTTAGAAAAAAAATCCAACAAAAGTCATGGAAAAAGAAATGGAACACACAACACCAAAGGGTTTACAACCCAAACAAGCAGGGCAGTTGACCAATTGGCAGAAAGGGGAGATTAGAAAACGTTTGCAAAAACAGGTGACAGTTAATAGCATGTTGGAGCGAAAAATTGAAGGGCAGGAAGCTAGTGAAAAGAAGTTTCCATTTACAAAACCTTTGATGAACGAAGTGTATGTTTTAAATGCTCTTTTTGAATTAAATGAGCCGATGCCACACAATGCTACTTTAAAGATTTTTAATACCATTGGTAAGGCTTTGGTTCGTTATGAACTAGAGGAGGGGCAGTATTTTCAAAAAGTCAATATTACTTCTACTACTCGCTATCCTTCTGGCATGTACTACTGGACTTTACCTATCAATGGATTTTCGTATACAGGTAGGTTCTATATATGTGCAATAACGGATGTGAAAAAGTTAACGCGGTGAGATTAGAGACACAAAATTTTGTGTCTTTACAAATGTTTATTTTAAAAAATATAATATCTGATTGCTAATGTCTAACTTCTATTACTGACTTTCGCCATTCAAAATAACCGAAAAAAGCGATAACAGTATAAATGATATACAAAACACCGATTAGCGACCATCCTTTAAAGATAAATAGAAAAACATAGATTAAGTCTACGACTATCCAAAGCAGCCAATTTTCCAACTTTTTTTGCGCCACCATCCATGTAGCGATGAGGCTCATAGCGGTTGTGAGGGCATCAATATAAGGTACATCTGTATCAGTGAAATGGTCTAAACCCCAGCCGATAAGTAGGGTACTGACTAGCCAAATAGTTGCTAATTTAAGCCAAAGATTGGGAGAGGTGAGTGTGATTGGTAAAGTGGTTGAATTGGAGGTGTTTGTACTTTGCTGTTTGCCATAGAGCCACATATATACGCCGTAAAAAGTTAATATCAAGTAAACGACATTTGTACCTACTTCTGCATATAGCTTTGACATCCATGTAATACGGATCATAA
>JAHDHV010000472.1 GCA_020631155.1 Bacteroidota bacterium
ACAAAAATCACTCAACATCAACCCGTCATTTTAACGTTGACTAACTACTTAGCATCTCAAACAACTAATTGCTAAGCTCTAATTTCTAACAGCCAGAAGGCTAAAAAAGCACAACAAAACACACACCACCATGATTCGTTTTATCCTCAACCAACACACCATCGAAACAACGCATCCCGAAGGGCTAACTGTTCTGGATTTTGTTCGCTACCAACAACACTTAACAGGTACAAAAATTGGTTGTCGAGAGGGAGATTGTGGAGCTTGTACCATACTTGTTGGCACACTCAAAGACACACAGATGACCTATCAATCTATGACTTCCTGCCTCATGCCTCTCAAAAATGCACATGGCAAACATATTGTGACGATTGAAGGCATCAATTGCGAGCATTTAACCCCCATTCAGCAAGCTATTGTGGAAGAAGGCGGCACACAATGCGGTTTTTGTACGGTCGGTTTTGTCGTTTCTTTAACGGGCTTTTCCCTTAGCCAAAAATCAGCAACTTACGAAAACGCCATTGCCTCTATTGACGGAAATATTTGCCGATGTACAGGCTATAAATCCCTAGAGCGCGCCGCCGACCGCATCACACAATCCCTCCAACATAAAAATCAAAATCAATCGCTTGAGTGGCTAACAACCAAGGGGTTCATTCCTAAATATTTTGAGCAAATTCCCCAACGCTTATTAGCACTATACCAACAAGCGAATGGAAGCCTACAACAAGCACAGCAAAAGGCGGTTTACGTTGGTGGCGGCACCGACCTATTTGTGCAACGCCCCGAAGCAATGGTACATACCCCCATCACCCCTTTACTCGATCAAGGTACGTTAAAATATATTTATGCTGAGGAAGGTAATTGTTATATTGGTGGAGCAGTAACCGCCGAAGAATTACAAGATAATGCTTTAATGCAGCAAATTTTTCCCGACATTAGAGCCTATATGAAACTCGTTTCCTCAACACCCATTCGCAATATGGGAACCATAGCTGGCAACTTTGTCAATGCCTCTCCCATCGGCGACTTGACCAATTTTTTCCTAGCTCTGGATAGCTATATTGTGCTCAATGATTCGGGAAAAAGGCGTGAATTACCACTTAAAACATTTTATTTAGGCTATAAAAAGTTAGATAAAACAGCTACCGAATACATTGAAGCCATTTATTTTAAGATTCCACAACCAACAGATTATTTTAATTTTGAAAAAGTTTGCAAACGCACCCATTTAGATATTGCCAGCGTGAACAGTTCTTGTTTTTTGCAAGTAAATGAGGACGGAATCATCACTCAAGCACATATATCCGCAGGTGGAGTTGGCCCGATTCCAATGTATCTGGAGCAAACGCGAAAAGCACTGATTGGCCAAAAAGTTCATGCCGACAGACTACAACACGCCAACAAAATACTGCAATCCGAAATCAGCCCAATTAGCGATGCACGTGGCAGCGCAGCCTATAAACGCTTACTCCTCAGACAGTTATTTTACGCCCACTTTTTAACCTTTTTTCCCAATAAAATAAATTTAAAGGCTTTGATAGCCGTTTAGCTTTAAAAGGAAAAAACCTTACAACTTTTTAACTTTATTAGAGTTTGGAGCTAAGTTCATTTTTCGCCTTTTACTTTATTAATAAAAATAATAATAAATTCTTTTTACTTTACATAAAGCTAATTAATAAGGTGAAAAATATTGTATTTAAAAATTATTAAAAAAAACAAAAACTTTAAAACCTTGTAACTTTGGTATGTTTCAAATACTGTGCTTTTCCACCAAACAGTTTGTAGCTATTTTAACAGCTCGTGGATTCGTGATTAGTAGATTAGTGATTCGTTTTTGGGCTTTTTAGTTTCTTTTTGAATGAGTTGTGTAAAGACGGCTTTAGTCATTAAATTTCTTAAAAAATTGATAGCTACAAGAAAGTTTAAAAAATAATTTCCAATTTCTGCTCTCTAATCACTAATTTCTAAAAGCTAAATAGCCAAAAATCTAAATAGCTAAAAGGCAATCTCACAACCAAAGTGTTAGGAAGAAAATGAAACATACCGTAACTTTGTAACCTTACAAACTCCAAAACTTTACAACCTTACAACTTCTAACTTCAAAGGCATGTTAACTACCCAAACCAACACAGAATCCCTCAAAACAGTGATGAAAAACCGAGATTCCCACAGTCATGTCAGCGGCAAATCCATTTATGTAGACGACATCCCTGTGCGAATCGGAACGCTTTATGCCGCTGTTTTTAGCTCCCCTCATGCACACGGCAAACTACAAGAACTCAACCTCAGCGAAGCCAAACAAATGCCCGGTGTAGTTCGTATTTTCACCCATCACGATATTTTAGGAGAGAATCAAATTGGGGGAATTATACCAGACGAACCCCTTTTTGCCGAGCATGAAGTTCACTATCAAGGACAGCCCATCGCGCTAGTAATTGCCGATACAGAAGCCAATGCGCGTGAAGCTCTTCACAAAATAAAAGTGGACATAGCTCCCCTACCAATTATTGTTGACCCACGCGAAGCACAAGCAAAAGGAGAATTGATCATACCGCCGCGTAGCTTTCGATTAGGTGATACCGCAGCAGCTTTTGAACAGTGCACCTACATTTTTGAAGGCACTGCCGAAACAGCAGGGCAAGAACATCTATACATTGAGGGACAAGGTGCTTATGCCTATCCTATGGAAAACGGCAGCATTCGCATTGCTTCTTCTACACAGGGGCCAACCGCCCTACAGCGAACTGCCGCTCAAGTGCTTGGTATTCCTATGCATCAGATAGAAGTAGATGTTACGCGCTTAGGCGGAGGCTTCGGGGGCAAAGAGGATCAGGCAACAACTTGGGGCGTGATGGCTGCTCTTGCCGTACAACACTTACAACGTCCTGTCAAGCTAATTTTGCACCGCATGGACGATATGAAAATGACAGGCAAACGCAATCCCTATACTTCCGACTATAAAATTGGGCTGGATGAGAACCACAGAATCCTAGCTTATGAAGCTACTTATTATCAAAATGCAGGTGCAGCAGCCGACCTCTCCCCTGCCATTATGGAGCGCACACTCTTTCATGCCAATAATAGCTATTTTATCCCTAATGTCACCGCTACCGCCTACAGTTGCCGAACCAATATTCCACCCAATACCGCTTTTCGAGGCTTTGGTGGACCACAAGCCATGTTTGTCATTGAAGCAGCTATTGATCATGCAGCAAAGGCTTTACAAATTGATACAAACATCATTCAAAGAAAAAATTTATTAACAGAAAATAGTGAATTTCCCTACGGACAACACGCAAAGGATTGTGAAGCCAAAGCTTGCTGGGATACAGCTACTGAACAATATGACCTAAAAAAGCTACAACAAGAAGTCGCTGATTTTAATGCTCAAAATGAACTGCTCAAAAAAGGCTTGGCATTAATGCCGATTTGCTTTGGCATTTCTTTTACCAAAACAAGCATGAATCAGGCGCGTGCTTTGGTACATGTTTATCACGATGGCAGTGTGGGTGTAAGTACGGGAGCCGTTGAAATGGGGCAGGGCGTAAATACCAAAATGGCACAAGTTGCAGCTCACGCTTTTGGCATTTCCATAGAGCGCATTAAAATAGAAACAACCAACACAACAAGAGTAGCCAACACCTCTCCCTCTGCAGCAAGCGCAACAGCCGATTTGAATGGCAAAGCCCTATTAAACGCTTGCCAACAGATTAAAGACCGCTTCTTAGAACTCGCTGCTCGGCGGTTAAAGGTGGCAGTAGATGATGTTTTATTGAAAAATGAATGTGTTTATATAAAGGAAGAAAAAACGGATTTTACTTGGAAAAAGCTGGTGATGGATGCCTTTTTAGAACGCCTTAATTTAAGTGCCAAAGGACATTATGCAACGCCAGTCATTCATTTTGATAAAGCTAAAGAAAAGGGTCACCCATTTGCCTATCATGTCTATGGAACAGCCATTATTACGGCTACATTAGACTGTGTACGAGGAACTTATACCTTTGATTCGGTAAAAGTAGTACACGATTTCGGAGCAAGTATGAACCGTATGATTGACTTAGGGCAAACCGAAGGAGGCATTGTGCAGGGCATCGGCTGGATGACTATGGAGGAACTCCTCTATAACAAAGATGGCAGACTGTTGAGCAATGCCTTATCTACCTATAAAATTCCCGATATTTACTCCGTTCCCGATGAAGTTAGCGTCCAATTTCTCCGCACCGATAATCGTCATGACTTAGCCATTTTCCACTCCAAAGCTGTTGGCGAACCGCCATTAATGTATGGTATTGGTGCCTATTTTGCGGTAAGAAATGCCATTTTAGCCTTTAATCCACAGGCAAATGTCCCCTTTTCTGCCCCCATTACACCCGAAAAAGTACTGATGGGATTATATGGCAGTAAATGAGTACTACACAATTAGCAATCCTACAATAATAAGGTGACTGGTTCAACTTATTATTGTAGGATTACTAATTAAACAGTACACTTTCTTTGATTAAAACATTGAATATCAATTTTTTAGGACAAAATTTTATATAATTAATTAGAGTGTGTCAGAAATTTAGGGAAAGTCAAAATAATTTTCGAAATGAAAAGCAAAA
>JAHDHV010000473.1 GCA_020631155.1 Bacteroidota bacterium
GTCCAAAAGTCCAAAAGTCCAAAAGTCCAAAAGTCCAAAAGTCCAAAAGTCCAATAAGTCCATTCATTTGACGCTCACATGACCATAGGCTACCATTTTAATCTGTATTTTCTCCACATTACTTTATTATCAAACTATCCTATCATAAAAAATGAGAAAAAATATACAATATATTCTGTTAGTTATTCTATCTATAGGCTATCTATCAATGGGATGGGCGCAAACACCTCAGCAAGAAAAATATGCAGAAGTTAAAATTTATACAGGTAAAAATGGATTAAAGGAACTAGCCGGTTTAGGTTTACCAGTGGATCATGGTATTCGCAAAAAAGGGGCTTTTTTTATTAGCGATTTTTCCGAATCAGAAATCAAAACCATTGCAGCAGCAGGCTTTAAATATGAAATCTTGCAAGACGACTTAGCCAAATTTTATGTAGCGCGAAATCTAAATCCTACTTACGAAAAACAGGGCAATGCGATTAATTGTGGGGCATCTGTGGGGGAGTATCCCATACCTAAAGGCTTTAATTACGGGTCTATGGGCGGCTACTTAACCTATGATGAGTTGATGACAGAGCTAGACAGTATGTATGCTGAATATGGTGATATAATTAGCGAGCGCGCTGCTATAGATACTTTCCAAACACATGAAGGACGGCCGATTTACTGGCTTAAAATTTCTGATAATCCAACGGTAGATGAAGGGGAGGAAGAACCACAAGTGTTATATACAGGTCTGCATCATTCGCGCGAGCCGATGTCTATGACACAAATGATTTATTATATGCATTTTTTGTTAGAAAATTATGGAAAAGATGAATGGATTACTTTTTTAATAGATAATACAGAAATGTATTTTATCCCTTGTGTCAACCCTGATGGTTATGTATATAATGAAGAAACAAATCCTGATGGGGGCGGTTTGTGGCGCAAAAATAAGCGAGACAACAATGGGGATGGCATGTTTAATATTTTTGATGATGGTGTGGATTTGAATCGAAATTATGGCTACGAATGGGCTTACGATGATGACGGATCTTCCTCTGATCCCGGGTCGGCGGTTTATCGAGGGTTTGCTCCTTTTTCCGAGCCTGAAACACAGGCCATCAAACATTTTTGCGAAGCACACAACTTTTTGATTGCCCTAAATTATCACTCCTTTAGCAACCTGCTCATCTATCCTTGGGGATTTGTTGGCTCTTTTTTAACGCCAGATTCCACGCTTTTTGAAGAATATGCGGGTTTGATGACAGATGAAAACAATTATTTGGCAGGAACAGCCGATCAAACGGTCGGGTATTTAGTAAATGGCGATGCAGACGATTGGATGTACGGCGAGCAGGAAACTAAAAACAAGATTTTGGCACTCACACCCGAAGTTGGTGGTGGCAATGATGGTTTTTGGCCACCGCAAACACGCATTATTCCATTGTGCCAAGAAAATATGTTACAAAATTTGATGGTTGCACGCCTAGTTCACCAGTATGCAAACATTGAGGAAGATTCTGATATATATGTTAGCAATTATGATGTAAATATTCCCTTTTCTCTGGCACAATTAGGTTTAAAAGGCGGTACAGGCTTCAATGTGACTATAGAGCCTGTAAACGATGCGGTTGCCGATGCTGGAAATGGCACTTTTGTATTTAGCCCCTCTTTGCTGGGCAATGCATTTGGTACGCTTCCTGTTCAATTGAAAGACGATATTGCATCAGGTGATGAAATTATTTTTAACATCAATGTAGAAAATGAGGAGGGTTTGGCAGTGAGTAAAACCATTAATAAATACTTTGGAGAGTCAGTTTTAGATTATGAAAATGCTGTATCTACAAATGCAGAGTGGGAATTAATAGGTGCTAGAAATGATTGGGCACTAATAGATAATGACTTTATATCATCGCCTAATAGCTTTACTGATTCGCCTAATGGTGACTATGAGAGCGGTTTGAACACAACAACAAGGCTATTGGACACCATTGACTTGACGGATTGTAAACATGCGGTGCTTAAATTTTGGGCAAAATGGGATATTGAACAGAACTTTGATTATGTGCAAATTCAGGCAGTAAGAGAAAATGGAAGTAGAGAGGCTTTGTGTGGAAAATATACACGTATTGGAGGGCGATTTCAGGACTCAGGCCAGCCTTTATACGATGGTACACAAGTAAATTGGCTTCAAGAGCAGATGGATTTAGTAGATTTTATTGGGCAAAAAATAAATGTCCAAATACGAATGCGTACAGATAATGCAGTGAGCGCAGATGGTTTTTATATAGACCAAATTGAAGTGCATAAGTTGTTGTCAGATAGTATACAAACTTCCAATGAAAATATTAACACACCTAGCCAAAAATTATTATTAGGGCAGAATCAACCAAACCCTGTTGCTGATAAAACACTGATTCCCTACCAATTACCACAGCATCAAATCAACGAAGCACTAGAACTGCTAGTTGTCAATACCATAGGGCAAGTCATTTACCGCGAAACGCTCCCCAAAGGTCAAACCGCAGGTCAACTTACGGTAGATACCAACGCTTTCAATAACGGTATTTACTACTATTATTTATTAGGAAAAAACAATACATCCAGTATTCAAAAAATGGTTGTGATGCATTAGAGGCTATCTTGATTTCATCCTTTGGCTTAAAAAATGCGTCTTTTGCTCCCAAATTTTGCCTTTTTATCGGCACGTAGCTCCGCTATGCACCTCAAAAAACGCTACATTTGGAAACAAAATCCATCATTTTCAGCTTCAAAAACAAAATCAAGACAACCTCTTAGTATTTTAAGCAAAAATAGATTAACTTAGAAGCACAGCAAAGCAGAAAAAAATGCCTTGTTGTGCTTTTTTTATGGGAAAAATGATGTATTATTTTGCAAAAAAAGTAGTATGAAATGTTTTAAGCATTGGACAAGACAAGCAATTGCCGATAAATTTGGTTTAGATACAAAAGAAAAATGTGAAGTGTTGGAAGATTGGTTGGCTGTAGAATCAATGGAAATGGAGCAAAAAGAAGAAGAAGAATTGCAACGCTTACGAAAAAAACTTCGACAAAATGTTGATGTCTGGAATGAACAAGAACTCATCATTAAATTTATTGCGCTACTTATTGACAGAGTGGACTACGATAATAAGACGTTTAAAACCTTTGCAAATAGAAGGATTAGTGGAGAAATAGACGGCGAAACAGTTAGCGGAGAGATTGATTTGATGATTGCTGCAGGAAAGTATGAACCCAAAGAGCCTTACTTTTGCTTTTACATGAATATAAAAAAGAAAAAGGCACAGATAATGATCCTTTAGGGCAATTAATTATTGCTATGATTACGGCACAGGAAATTAACCAAAATCAATTTCCCATTTATGGGGCTTATGTGATGGGGCGAAATTGGTTTTTTCTTACAGTAAAAGATAGAAAATACTGCATCAGTGATGAGTATGTGGCTACAAGAGAAGATATTTTTGACATTTTTAAAATACTAAAGAAATTGAAAAACATCATTATGAAACATTTTTTGGAGGCGAAAAACCCAAATTAACTATTTGATTATCAACTCAATAATAAATCATTTTCAATTTTCAACTCTCCATTCTCCATTCAACAAATCGTAATTCGTAATTTCTAATTCGTAATTAACCCACCCATTTCCCATTCAATTTAAGCACTTTTTCAATCACATCGCGCGCGCAGCCGCCGCCGCCTTTTATGGGAGAAATATACTGGCAAATAGCTTGAATTTCGGGAATCGCATCATTGGGGCAAGTCGGCAGACCTACCTTTTGCAATACCTCATAATCGGGAAAATCATCCCCCATAAACAAAATGCCTGCTGGGTCTAGGTCATAAGTCAACAGATACTCCTCAAAAGCGTCTACCTTATGCTGAATACCTGCATAAATATCCACAATCCCCAATTTTTGAAAACGACTAATCACCCCCTGCGATTTACCGCCCGTAATAATCGCCACACGATAGCCCTGTTGCAAAGCTCGCCGAATAGCATAGCCATCACGCGTACTCACCGAGCGCAACAATTCCCCCTTTTCTGTCAACAACAATTGACTGTTGGTAAGCACCCCATCCACATCAAAAATAAAGGTATGAATGTCCTTAAATTGACTCAACACAGTAGGCATAGGTTTTAGAGTTGGAAAGGTTTATAAAGTTAAAAGGTTGAAAAGTCTGTGAGTATTTAATTGATTGATAATCAATCAATTAAATTGCTAACTTCTAGCCTCTGATTTCTAACAACTAAAAAGCTTACAAATCCTCCTCATGACTTTCGCGCCATTCGTAGACCCAAGTAGATTGAATCATTTCCAAATGCCCTTCGTTGCAATCCTCGCGTTTGCCCTCAAAACTATCTATGGCCAACACCCATTCAAGGAGGTCGGTAAAGCGGATGCGGTAAATTTTATTTTCGCCAAATTCAGCACCAAAACGCTCATATAATTTAATGGCAATGTCCTCATAATCGCCCCAATTAATAGGCGGTTCAAAACCTAAATCCATGTTTATTATTTTATTATAAAGATGTAAGATGTAAGATGTAAGATGTAAGATGTAAGATGTAAGATGTAAGAT
>JAHDHV010000474.1 GCA_020631155.1 Bacteroidota bacterium
GCTTTCAATTATAGCAATGCTGATGCAGGAGCAGTTGATGATTTATTAACAGAGGGTAATCCTGTACAGGACTTGATAGAGGCAATTGCCAATGAGGAAATTTGCGCCGATTTAGAGGAAACAGGTTTTATAGTGACCGTTTTAGCAGAAGACGATCCCGACTGTGTGACTGTTGAGCCTTGCTTGGCAGATTATGGAACTGTTATTTCTCCTAATATGAACAGTGTGTGTGTAGAAAATAGCCTATCCTTTGACATTGACGGCGATGCCACAGATAATTTTACCACTGTATTTATCGCAACAGTTGATGGAAATGTTGTTGATACAGAAAATCCACCTGCCGACATTACTTTTGCCACTCAAGGCACTGTAACTGTTCACGCTTTCAATTATAGTGATACGGATGTGGGTGCAGTCAGTGATTTACTGATGGAGGGCAATGCGGTTCAAGACTTGATAGATGCGATTGCCAACGAAGATATTTGCGCTGTTTTGGATGAAACGGGGTTTGCGGTAACTGTTTTAGCAGCCGATGACCCAGCATGTCAAGAAGAAGTTGTTTGCCCTATTTCCACAGAACCAACCGAAACAGTAGAAGCTTGCCAAAGTATTACCCCAGAATTACCCAATAATGTAATTTTGGATGCTTTAGAAGATGTAGATAATACAGCTGTTGATGAGGATGGTGATGGAGACGCAGATATTAGTTGGTATACCGATGAAGCTTTGACAACACCTTATGATGGAAGCGATCTAACACATTCAGGAGATGATAATTGTGCCGTAGAATCGCAAACTTTATATGCAGCAGTTACTTGTTCTATTGATGGCAGTTTGATTTTAGGGGGGGCTTTCAATGCTGAAATTTACCCCAAACCACAAGCCCCAAGCATTACTCGCTTGGATGCCACTTGTAGTTATGAGGTCGTTTTAGCTTGTCCTGATTTGGATGAATTGGTGAGCAATGATTTTAATTTAGAATTAATGCCGGGCGAAGCTGAGGGAACGGCAACGGTCGAAGTCAGCAATATGCGCTGTGATGCGGTGAGTTTTGAAGTCAGTTATGAAGCTTGTCCAGAAGTAGGTAGTTGTGCAGCGAGCTATGGCACACCTATTTATCCTGCTCAAGATACGATTTGTGTTGGTACATTTTATACCTTCAATGTGGAAGAAGACAATTCTAGTGAGGACTATCAAACTGTATTTTTATTTACTGTAGGAGATAGTTTAATATTAAGTGATTTTGTCGGAAATCCAAACGATAATATACCAGCAGATGGTGCAGGAACAGCAACTATTCACGCCTTCAACTATTTAATAGCTGATTTTGATACCATTAATACATTAATTAATAATGAAGCAACTGCCTCTGACCTATTGGCTTTAATAGAAAATGGGGACATTTGCGCTGTATTGGATGTGGAAGGCTTTACATTAACAGCAGTTGCAGAAGATGATCCTTTCTGTGCGGTTCCTGATACTTGTATTGCGAGTTTTGGAGCACCTATTCCTTTGGAAGTAGATAGCATTTGTGTAGGAACAACTTTGGAGTTTTTAACAGTTGGAGCTCCACAAATAGGCTATACAACAGTTTACTTGATTGTTTCTCCTGATACGCCAATTGATGCTAGTGAAACGGGAGAAATTGCGTTTAATGAAACAGGTAGTTATACAATCCACGCCTTTAATTTCCGATTTGATGAGGATATTCCGGGCTTTGGTGCCATTGATGAATTGATAAATCTCATTGAAAATGACGATTTATGCGCTGCTGTAGACCCAACAGGTCTTTCAGTGACAGTTTTAGCAGAAGACCACCCGAATTGTGCCACGCTTTGCGCTGCCAATTACGGCACTTTTATTCCATCAGATACGAGTACAGTTTGCATTGGTACCCCCCTTAATTACCAAGTAGAAAATGACAATCAGGATGGCTTTACAACCAGCTTTATCTTGGTTAATAGTAGTGGTGAAGTAGTTACCCTTCGACCATTTGGAAATATTGATTTTGACAGTGAAGGCTTGTATACCGTTCACGCCATCAATCACGATACAGATGATACAGGTACGATTTTAGAATTGGTGGATGATGGAACAACAGTAAGTGCGTTATTGGATTTGATTGCTGCAGAAACCATTTGTGCAGTCATTGAAACAATGGGGGCAATGGTGACCGTTTTATCAGAAGACGACCCAGCTTGTAGCGATGTAAATTGCCCAACTTCTAGTCAACCTATGGAAAATATTCAGGCTTGCGCTGCTCTAGCACCTACCTTGCCAAGTACCAATATTACGGATGCCATTAGCGACCCTGATGCTACGGCGGTAGATGCTGATGACGATGGTATGCCAGATGTTACTTGGTTTACAGATGCAACTTTGGCAACACCTTATGATGGTTCGGAATTGACTCATTCAGGAGCAGATAATTGTGCAGTGGAAACGCAAACGCTCTATGCTGCTATCACTTGCTCTTTAGATCAAAGCCTGATTCCTAGCGGAAGTTTATCAGTAGAGCTTTATCCGCAAGTACAATCTCCTACCATTGTTCGTTTAGACGATGCTTGTAATTATGAAATTCAATTGGCTTGCCCTACTTTGGATGTAATTGTGGATAATCCATTTGAAGGTATAAAAGAGCCAGGTGCTACAAGAGATACAATCAATATTGTAATTGGAAATGCAGTTTGTGATGGGGTTAGTTTTAAAGTGCTTTATGAAGATTGTCCAGAAGAACCAACAACTTGTGTAGCAAATTATGGCACACCTACTTACCCAACTCAAAATACATTTTGCGGTGGTAGTAGTTTTACAATGGCTGTGACAGGCGATAATACAAGTGCAGAATATAGAACAGAGTTTTTATTTACCACAGGAACTAATCAACAAATTACAGGCTCGGCACCTCCGGGCAATGTAGAAGTTACAACACCTGCTACTTTTACCATTCATGCCTTCAATTACTTAATCGCTGATTCCGCTAAAATTGCACCATTAGCAACAGCTTCAGACATTGTTGCTTTGATAAACTCTGGCGAAATTTGCGCTCATTTAGATACAGTAGGTTTTACCATCACCGTATTACCAGCAGATGATCCTGCCTGTGCGCCGCCTTGTGCTGCCAATTTTGGAACAGTCATTAATCCAAATAACATTAACATTTGTTCAGGAAATGACATTACTTTTGATGTAGCTGGTGCCAATACAGAAGGCTTTATTTCAGGCTTTTTATTGGTCAATAATGGGCAAATTTTAAACCTCTTATCTTCCAATACCATTGCTTTTGAAAATGTAGGAATGGTTAGTATTCACGCCATTAATTACGATGCCAATGACGCATCAACACTTCTTAGTATTATTGGTAGTCCAGTAGCAGATTTAACCAATGCCATTAATAATGGAATACTTTGTGCGGCTTTCGATCAAGTAGGTATTAGTGTAAATGTATTGCCACCTACCGATCCAGCTTGTGCGCCACCATGTTTAGCCAATTACGGCACTGTTATTCCGCCAACTACAACTAGTACTTGTCAAAACACCACTTTAACCTTCAATACACAAGGCGCGAATACCACAGGATTTGCCACAACATTTATCATCACCACAGGAACGGATTTACAATATTTTAACAACTTTGCACCAGGGTCATTCAACTTTGCAATCGCAGGCAACTATACCGTTCATGCATTAAATTATGCACTCGAAGATGAAGGTGTTTTAAGCAGTTTATTAGGCAATGGCGCATCAGGTTTTGATATTTTAGCAGCCATCAACAATGGCTCACTCTGCGCTTCTTTAGATGTCATAGGTGTAAGTATTACCATATTGCCACCCGATCATCCTGACTGTGTACCACCTTGTTTAGCCAATGCAGGAATAGTCATTCCACCGAGCAATTCGATCTATACTTTGGGTGCAACCTCTACTTCCCTATCCGTATCAGGGGCATTTTTTGGTGCAGGATATAGCTATCTCTATTTCCTCACCTACGATGCAGACCCCAATGACGGAATTCAATATAACATCGTTGAGCAAAGTACATCAGGCGCATTTACATTTTCACAAACAGGCAATTACCAAATTGTTGGTGTATCCTTCAATGGCAATGTAGCCGATTTTCCAAATTATACCAGTATAGAAGAACTACAAGCGGCCATCAGTAGCGAAACCATCTGCGCCGATGTGAGCATTGGCAATTTTAGCTATCAGGTACTAGCACCTTTGGAAATCATACGTTCAGAAATCCTTATTTTGGGTAATGGAGCGACTTATCAAGTTATACTTATTATTGGTGGTGGAAGTGGCAACTATATTGTAAATGGAGAACCACAACCTGATGATACTTACATCAGTGAGCTACCTTGTGGAGAACCCTACCAGTTTGTCATAACAGATGATTTAGGCACAGCTACCATTATTTTAGAAGATGAAGCACCTTGTCCAAAACCATGTTTATCTGAGCCCGGGGAAATGCCTATTTTCACAGGCCCAACGATTGTTTGTGGCGGTGAATCAATAACATTAAATAGCGAAGGAACAGTAGTTGCTAATGACGATGCATTGGTATATGT
>JAHDHV010000475.1 GCA_020631155.1 Bacteroidota bacterium
AATCACATTTTAGCCTACAAAAAAACAAGACAAAAATCTTCGGAGTCTTCAGTTGAATATAGGAAGTACTTGGTTTGACAAAAAAACTGCTTTTGTTTTATTTTTAACTTTATTTTTCCATAAATAATCATTCTTATCAATAAGATTTGCTATTCTTTTCAAATGTTTAAGGTATGGTCTAGATTCCCATATATGTAAGTACATCATTTTTTCAATGAATAAGCCTTCTTCAGTATCAGAGGTTTTTTCTGTATTGAAATTATAGGCAATATTTAGAAACTCTAATAATACTTGTAACCAAACCTTATCTTTAAATCCATCCATTCTACTATCAATGAAGTATGGGCTTGAAGAATATTCATCATAATCACCAAATGCAAGAAAAACAATATAGTCATCTTTTTGAGTTATTTTTGAGTAAACCTCTTCTATTGCAGTTTTTACTAATGCGTCTATTTGCTTAAATTCATTTCTTGAAATCATAAGTTAGAATTTAAAAGAGTGGGGAGGGGGAGGCGAACCCCCTTGCTATAACCTTGATAAATTAATTTTTTGCCAACAATCTTATGAGTCATAATGCTGTAAGTCCCCACATCATAGCACCCACTCCTGCAGTTATGATTTTAAAATTATTCATAGGCTTGAAATTTAAAAGTTCACTAATTAAAAATTTAATAATAAAACTAATCCAAAACTCTATGCCCATAATTATTGTCAACATTAAACCAATTTTTGTACACAAGTTCTTTATATCAAATTAATGATTGTCAACTTAAATATTTGCGTAATTGTCTGTAAACATACCACAAAAACCATCCCCACAAACTTTCCCCTCATCAAATTTTTAACTACTCTATATTTTTTATTACTCCTCTTCATCTTCTTCCCAATCCCCTTTTTGCATAACATATTCCTTGACCCTATCACAAGTAGAATAGTAGGATTGTAACTGGTACCTTGAAGGAACCATTTTTCTCTTAAACTCTATTTCATGGTAGGGCGGATAGGCAAGTATCTCTGGCGAAAACTTTTCATGATAACCGTATTGACAAGTCAAAATGCCAATGTGCCAACAGTTAGATTTATGCCTTCTAAGCTCTTTTTCCTTTAAGCCTTTTACTTTGTCTAAATAGTCTACAAACTCAAATAGGTATTGACACAATTCAAATGCTAGTTTATAGGACTCCTCATCCCAATGCCAATCTTCAATGAAGTTGTCTATTTCTTCTTTTAGTTCTAAATCCAAAGTGTATTATTTTTGTTGTGTTTTGAATGTATGTTTCAGTAGTAAAATACAATGTTGCAAATATAATATTAAAAATCACTTTTTCAAACCCAACCCCTCCCCAAATCCCCCCAATAAAAAAACGGCTGCCGCAATTTCTCACAACAACCATTTTTTTAAATTTTCAAGATTTATTTATCAGTGAATAATGATAGAAGTATTCAGTATTTGTTGATTTGCAGCAGCTATTTGCAGAAAATAAGTGCCTGTTGGCAAGTTGTTTAGATGGAGAGATTGTTTGTATGCGCCTTGATCAATTGCTTGGGTATTGACTAATTGACCAGTGGTATTGTAAATATGGATGTGTCCATTTGTTATATTGTGTTTTCCTAAGTCTAGTACAAAATGACCATTACTTGGATTAGGAGAAATTTGAAAAGAATCACTGAATGGGTTAAGTTCTGTTGTGCTGGTGGTGGTAATTAGATAGTAGGAGTAGTAACGATTATAATTAACCCAAGCATTGCCATCCCATTCTTGCACTACCTCAAGGGTTTGATTATCGTTTGCATCGTATTCATAGCTACTTTGTAAATCATCAACCCAACTACTTCCATCCCATTCCTTTTGTAACCATGATGCTAACTTATTAGAAGCATCAAATTCTTGGGTAACTTGAATGGAACTGACCCAATTTGTGCCATCCCAGCCTTGTAACAATAGGGATATTGGATTATTATTGGCATCATATCCCAAAATAATCTGGGAAAAATTAACCCAACTACTACCATCCCAACTTTCCAATAGTGATGAAATTGGATTATTATTTTCATCATATGTGAAAGTGTAGTTATAAACATCTATCCAATTACTGCCATCCCAGCTTTGAACAAGTTCAGATAGTGGGTTGTTTTGGGCATCATATTCATAGGTATATTTGTTATCATTAACCCAGTTGGCATCCTCCCAATTTTGATCTAGTTCTGATATAAGGTTATTGTTGGCATCATATTCATAAGTATATTGAAAATCATTGATCCAATTGTTCGCCTCCCAATCTTGAAGCAAGTGTGATATTCGGTTATTATTTGCATCATATTTATAGATATTTCGCCAAGCGTCAGACCAGCTATCTCCAGTCCAGAATTGAACATTCCTAGATATTTGATTATTATCAGCATCATATTCATAGATGTATTGATAGTTATTTGCCCATTCTGTTTCCAACCATATTAACCCTAATTCTGAGGTTAAATTATTATTGGCATCATAAGTGTATTGCGTTGAATCACTGTTAATCCAACCATTACCATTCTCATCTCCATCATCGCTTTTTTCGGCGATTAAAAGATTGGTAGCTTTTTTGAAGGTAGGAGATTGCTGCTCATTAACATTGAATGAAGCTAAAAACGAAGCTATAGACTTACCTTCTAGTTTTAATAGAGAGTGCTTGTTCACAACTACTTGTGCTGATAATGGGGAGGTCAACAAAATGACTATCAGGCATACTAATGGTATAGTATGAAATTTAAAATGTTTCATAATTTACTTTTTTAAAAAATTAAAGTGTCTTAATGAAAGATAAAAATAAATTTAATTAATTTGTTGGGCATTAGCCCGAGTTCATTATTTTTATGTAAAAATAAAAATAAAGCAAAATTAATAGTGCAAAATATTTTTATATAGACAAAGGCGAAAAGGTAGGAACAAGCAAATTTTTCATAGCTTATGTGTTCCTCATGACAGCAAATATACTTATAAAATCAGTGATTGCCAATTTTAAAAGTGATTTTAATAAATAGAAGTCTTATGATGACTAGGAAAGAGGTATAAATGACTAATAGTTAGTTGTTTATGGTGAAGGACTGAACTGTTAGGTTTTTTTGATGTTAATTTTTGGTAAAAACATTTAGGGCGATAGACGGCCGTTTATGGTAAATGTGCAATTATTTTGTACCTTTGCGCCGCTTAATTCAAAATGTTGAATTATTCGTTTATTGAATGACTAGACAATCTATTTTTTTAATAAAAAAAGAATCATTATGGTTTGGTGTTTTGCAACAATCGCGTTTTTATTGGTTTTTGCTTTGATAGTTGGCTTATGGCTTGAAGTAGGGGAAAAAGATATAAAAACCCGCAAGTAGAATTTTAATGAATATAGTTGAAATGTTTGGGAATTAAATCCATAATTTTCTGACTGTCAAAGAAATATTTATCATTAGGCTGTCGCTTTGAAAAACCTTTTTTTCTTCTCTCTAAATCATTAAAGAACAGATACTTGGGGCAAGAAAAATATTACTGATTAGCCTGATAGCCTAATTTTTAAAAAATAATATTTCAATCAAAATCTCCCCATACTGTATCCTTGCCTTTAGGTGGGTGATAGGTCAAATCTACTTTATTGAGTTGCTGATGACAGGCATAAAAAACGGCCGCAACCAAAAAAAGGAGTAAGACAGTTGCAGACACTATATTAAATATGCGGTCTATCTGATCCCATATATCTTTTTTCTCATTTGTAAATAGTGTTTTTTGGGAATTTGTTTTTTGTGGCATTTTATTGAAGCTCATCTTTCCGCTTGATTTATTTAAAAATATTTTCTTGATTACTTTTAATTATCAAAAACTCACATTTCAAGCTTTCGATCTCCCGTTTCTAAGGATAATAGAGTTTTTTTGCGAATATATTTTTTCATTTCATTAATGTCAATAGGCACCAGCTTTTTGGCAATCAATAGGGAAGTAGCACGCCCTTTGATTTTGTGAAACAGCCATTCTGTAATAACATCCACATCGTCTTTTACGTCAAAAGTAAGGTACATACGAATGCTCTCACGCAAGCCTACGCGATGCCCTTGATGGTCTTCGTCAATGATGATGTAGGCATTATCGGTATTCGGAATTTTGTAGCGATCGCCGTAGAGCAGCCATCGGTATTGTGTGCCAAACAACTGATATTTGAGGTCTTTATCGTGGGTGAGGATTTCAATTTTGAGGTCATCATAAGCATATTGCGCTCGCTTTTTGACGGGAGCATCTGTAGTTGTAACAGAATCATTCGACAAGCCTTGCGCTTTTTGTGATAAGTAAGTTTCTATTTTCGCTGCCAATCGCTCAATCAATTGAAAACGCTCTGTTGCCATCTCTCTAACTGTCTCATCCTCAAACTGTTCAAAGTTATCGGGATGATATTTGGCGCGCAGCTTTTTATGGGTTTGCTTCAACAATTCGGGTGTTAATTCTTCTAGGCGATAACCAAAATATTTTTCAATCTGCTGTTTTTCTGCATCCGAAATTAAGGCAGTTGCTTGTCTCATAGGGTTGA
>JAHDHV010000476.1 GCA_020631155.1 Bacteroidota bacterium
CTAAAATTGGTTTGCCCACAAAACTGTCGGATATTGGTGTAGAAAAAAAGCACATAGATAAATTATCGGAACTCGCTTTGGCAGATGTATGTCATAGTTGTAACCCTAAAACTGTGCATCTAAATGACTTTAAAGACTTGTATACTAAGGCTTTGTAATTTTTAGGGACTTTTAGAGGCTGTCTTATAATGACTACAGTTTACGCAACCCTTGTCTCTTTTTTGCTACAATATTTTGTATAATTTAACATTGTTAGCTTTAAGCTTGCCTAAACTGTGCTAAACTTGTTCACTATACTTTGAATAGTGAACAAGTTTTTTTTTGCCTCCTATCCCTTCTAAATAAAATATATATTGCTTATAAAAAACACTTTACAAATAAATAAAAATAACATATTTTTTAATAAAAAAAAACAATTAGTCAAGCTATTTTTCCTTTAGTAACAAAATACACCCTGTATTCGTAAACCACATTAGCTTAAACTATGCTTAATTTTGATGTTTTCAAGAATCCTTTTTTCACAATTTTGTAATTTTCCAAAAACAAACATAATCATTTCACTATCAAAAAAATAAACTAAAAAAATAAAAACATACAATAATATAAATAAAATAAAGCATTTATTAACATTCAATAACAATAACAAATAATATATATGCTTTTTTTTTAAAAAGACTATTTATTACAAACAGTAATCTATGGCATAGACTTTGTATATTTATAAAAATTAAAATATTACTATTTAAAAACAGCTTACATTTCTCACATGATTTATGTACATACTTGTTAGAAAATGTGTTTGGGGTGTTTATTTACTTTGGTTCCTTGTCTAATTACAATTAACTAATTTGCCAAAAACATAGATTCAACAAAAATACCATTAAATAGTTTTAATAAAAAACTCTTAATTAATTAGATATAAATCTAATCTATTTTACTATTTATTCTAATTCATGCATCATCACTCATCTTATTGAAAAAGCATTTAGGTTATAAGTTTATTTTACACCTAAATATTTGCTCTACTTTTATCATTCAGTATACCCCTTCCAACAGAGGATTTTATTTTTTGCTCGCTGCTTTTTCGCATTTATTTATACTGTAAATTACTTGTAACAAATTCAATAAATAAACTTTATAACTATGTATAAGTTTATACAGAATTGTTCTATTGCTAACACTAAGATAGTAGTGTCCCCCAAAACAATAGAGCAAAAGCAAAAATCTTTTTGGTCATTACTAATGATTATCAGTCTCCTTTTACCCATTTCTAACAACAATCCTGTTTATGCCCAAACTAACACTATATCAGGACATGTTTTTGTTGATCATGATGGCGGCGGAACTGAAGATGGGGTAGATTATGGACATCCAGCTATTCGCGTAAAAGCTTACTGTGATGTAGATGGCGATGGTGCTGTAGACCCTACCATAGATAAAATAGCTGGGATAGGTTTTACAGATGAAAATGGCGACTACACCATTGAAGTTAATCACACACCAAATACTACGGTTAGTGTACCTGTATCTGTAAGTACAGATGATTCTGATGAAAGCCGTCTTAGTGGTGTTGTAGATCGTTATGGTTTATTAGAGCCGGGGAATGATGATGTTGGTATTCGTTTCAACCGAGTGGAGATTCCAGCTTGTGCCACTGTAACTAGTGCCTATATTGAGTTTGTAACTCCTAATGGTGGTAATGTTAACTACAATTTTGAGGTGGAAGCAGATATTGACCCAAGCACCTATAACATTCGACTTGCTAATGATATAACTAACAGAAACTACTCAGGCTCAGTCAATTGGAATGCTACTTTACTAGGCGGTTCTACGGTGCAATCTCCCGATTTGTCAAGCTTGGTAAATACTGCTATTTCGCAGGTTGGTTGGCAACCTTATAACGCAATTGCCTTCCAAGTTTCAGGTTCAGGTTCAGCAAACTTTTACAGTTACGATGATTACCTGTCAAATGGACAAGCTGCAAGTGCTATTCCTACGCTACACATCACCTATAGTATGCCTTCTCCACCACATGCTTACATCATTAGACTTTGCACCGAGGACTTAGACCCATCTTCAACGGTTACCCTTAACAATGATCAAATCATTTCAGCTACAGATGTGGCAGCAGGTGTGAATCTAAGTAATGTAGACTATGGCTTTAAAGGTCCTCCAGTATTTTGCTATACTGTAGCAGATAATGGTAATAGCGGTAATCCTGATGAATTTGTGGTTTATAACCGATTGACAGGTACCAGTAGAGTTGTTGGCTCAACAGGAACTTTTGATATTGAAGCCCTCTCCATTTCTTATGATAGTAATATTCAAGACTATGTGATTTATACAGTAAATGGCGATCAGTTTGGTACATTAGACCCCAATACAGGAGCATTTAGTGCCCTTGGTGGGGCTATGGGTAGCATTAATGGTGCTTATGGTAGCTATGATATTGCTGATGTAGATGGAATTGCCTTTGATATTGATGGTTCGCTATGGGCTTCCGAAAGGGTGAGTGGTGGCTATGATATTTTGTTTAAAATTGATCCAGCCACAGGTCAGCCAATACCTAATGTTTTTGGCGCAGGGGTTGATTATGTCGTTATGCGAGATAGTGCCTCCTCTCTGCCTGATGATATTGATGATATTGTTATTGACCCAACTACGGGTAAAATGTATGCCATTGCTAATAAAAGTACAGCGGCAGGTGGTGGTACACCCATTGTAGATTATGATGTATTGGTAGAGGTGAATAAACAAACTGGTGAGTTAACCAATATTGGTATTGTTACCTTAGACGGCCAAGACTTGAATGATATTGAGGGTTTTACTTTCACAAGCTCCGGTATTTTCTTGGCAACAACAGGGAAGGATAGTAAAATAAGTACTGACCAAAACCAGTTGAGTTTCCAAATTGACATTGGTACAGCTACAGCACGAAATGAGGTGTATGTAGGAGCTGCTTCAGATTATGAAACTTGTGACTGTTTGGCTGGTGCTGCTAATGAACTCTGTGGACGTATTTTTGTGGATAGCAACTGTGATGAAGATTACGCCAATGAATTGCTCTTACAAGGTATCGAATTGGTTATTTTCTTAGATGTAAATCAAAACGGTATTCGAGATATTCCAGAAGATATGCCTGTAGATACGCTCGTAACAGATGCCAATGGTTATTATAGCTGGCAAACCCCGTATAATGTCCCTTACTCTTTTATTGTGGGTATTGTGGGTACACCAGCAGAAGGTTTGTATGTAAATGGCGAAGAAACCGATGCCATGCCTGTAGTAGATTTTTCTAGTGGATTTGGCGGCTTAAAAGATACAACTAACTTCAACTACTGCCCTACTCAACCTGAATTTAGAATTGGCAAAACCGTAAATATTGATAGTGTAGCGGTGGGCGATACGGTCGTTTTTACCATTGACTTAGATAATTTTGGTGGTACCAATCCAGACCTTTTACAAGTTATTGATTCCCTGCCAGCAGGGCTCACTTATGTAGAAACTTCCGATCCAACCAACACCATTTACGACAGTACCAATCACGCTGTTATATGGAATGTGGGTACTTTCCCAGAAGGCGACCCAACCAAAACATTAACCATTACGGCTGTTGTAGAGCAACCCGGGGTCTTTGTAAACAGTGTGCATGTTCCTTATGCAGATGTGGATGAAACCAACAACTCTGACAAAGCCTGTGTAAGTGCACCCTTTGGTTTGCCTTGCGATGGCAGTACGATTACGGCCACCGCCCCTGCTGGACATGCCACTTATCAATGGTATAAAGATGGTGTTCCTATAGCTGGAGCCACTTCCCAATCGTATGTAATTGACGATGTGGGTAGTTATCAATTTACAGTAGATGATGCCGAACTAGGTACTTGCTCTGGTCAATTATGTTGTCCAATACATATAGTAGAAATACCTTGTTGTCCGCCTACTTTCTGTATACCAATAACTGTAACTAAAAAATTATAATTTTATTTACCTTATTCAGCTATTCTAGAATTTAAAAATCAAGAATAGCTGAATAAGTCTTTAATAGGTATTTATAAAATAACAATAAGTACGAGACTGACTAGATTTTGTGAAGCTTAAAATTTAGGAGGCTGTCTCACATTCATTTGTACTGCAAATTATTTGTAACAAAAACATTTAATAAACTTTATAACTTATGCATAGGTTTATAAATAAATACTCTATTGCAAACACTAAAGCTGTGTCTCCCAAAACAATAGAGCAAAAACAAAAATCTTTTTGGTCACTGCTAATAACTCTCTGTTTCTTTCTATTCATTTCTAACAGCAATCCTATCTTTGCACAAATAAATACTATATCAGGACATGTTTTTGTGGATCATGATGGTGGCGGAACTGAAGATGGGGTAGATTATGGGCATCCAGCTATTCGCGTAAAAGCTTACTGTGATGTAGATGGCGATGGTGCTGTAGACCCTAATATAGACAAAATAGCTGGTATAGGTTTTACTGATGAAAATGGCGACTACACCATCGAAGTCAATCATACCGCAAATACAACTGTGAGTGT
>JAHDHV010000477.1 GCA_020631155.1 Bacteroidota bacterium
TTAGTGGATTCGTGGATTCGTGGATTCGTGGATTCGTGGATTCGTGGATTCGTGGTTCGTGGATTTGTGACTAGACCAATTCTTAAATCAAAAGTCCAAATATCCAAATATCCAAATATCCAAAAACCTAACTAGAATTACTCTTCTTGAACTTAGCAGGTGTTGTTCCAGTGATTTTTTTGAAAGCTGCGTAAAATGTAGATTTTGCCTTAAATCCGCAATCGTAGCCAATGGCTTCTAGGGTAAATTTATCATTTTCAAGGATCATACTTTTGGCTTTATTTACACGATATTCATTAATCAACTGATTGAAATTTTTGCCTAATTGCTCGTTAATGACTTGGGAAAGGTGATGCGTGGAGGTGTTAATTTCTTGTGCCACATCCTTAATTTTCAAATCAGGATTGCAGTAGAGTTCTTGATCATGAAGTACTTGATTCAGATTGTGGAGCATACTTTGTTGAGCAACAGAATCCAGTGTGCGACCGCCATATTTGGGAAGTGCTTTGTGGACAATTTCATTGCGTTCCATATTGGTCAATATCAAAAGAAAAAGGAGCAGATACAGAAAAAACGAAAACAACACAGCCCCTAAAATATACGAACCTAAGCCCGCGAAAATATAAGCCAAAATAATAAAGACATTACCCCAAAAAATACTCCGTACCCAATAGGCTTTTTTGGCTGGAATCCCCTCTTTTTTTGCCCATAACAAGCCAAATGCTTCTTTTATCAATAGAGCAGCCATCACCAAATAGACGATCCTTTGTAGATAGATGACTTTGAAAATGTAAGTTCGCCAAATGTCTAAATAATTCCAGTATGGAAACAAAAAACAGGTAGCTGTGACGATAAAAGCATTGACTCCCAAATGATATTTCCAATAGGAATATTTTGGGTCTTTACCCACATAATCATAGAGGTATAAATACAGGAACGGACCTATTAAAAAATTGGCAATCAACCCAAATTGCAGGTATATTTTCATATAAAAGCTATAAGGATAGAAATAAAAAATGATGGATTTGCCTATCCGTATGCTTAAAACAAGCAAAAGCCCGCCCAGTAAAGTATGGTGTCTTTGCCTTGGTTTGACCAGAAATAAAAAATAAATCGCCAATAAAAAACCATTCACTACGCCAATACTGCAAATGAATAGTAGTAATTGCTCGTTTTCAATTGTCATCTGTTACCTTAAAATTGTTGAGTTATGGAATGAGTACAAAGATAAGGTAAGGAAAGTTTAGGGTTTAGAGAGGCTGTGGTGAAACTACCTATTAGCTACTTACCCAATTCCCCCCAACTTCCACTTTTTTATTCATTTTATAATGTTCAAACCTTGTAAAATTGAAATCATTTTATAATCTTTGCACCTTATAAAAATGTTTAAATCGATTGGGAATGGAAAAAGATAAATTGACGGTCGGGGAAGTAGCTGAATTATTGGGAGTGACCACAACAACGCTCCGGAATTGGGACAAATCGGGAAAACTTAAACCTGAAAGAAATCCTGAGAATAAATACCGACTTTATGCGATTGATGAGGTAAAAAATGTGCTTAGAGAAAATGGGGTGATGTATCTTCCTTTCAAGGAGGTGGGTAAAAAAGTAAACAAATCCGAACTTGGCATTAAAGAAATAAGGTCATTGATACGTAGAATGAGTGCCGCATTTAGAAACTCGTCAGGTGGTAGCTTAATGGAACGATTTGAAGAAATCACCAAATTATTGTTTGTAAAATTGTTTGATGAAAGCAATCATTCTGCTAAAGATTCGGTGTTCAATAATCCTGATTTAAGAAATTATTTCTCCCTAAATCAACTGTATCAAAAAGCAATCAATCAGTTTGACCAATTGCTATTGAATGGAAAAGGCACATTGGGAGAAGATAAGCAGGCAATTGAAGCGATTGCTCAAATTTTAGCTGATGTAAATTTATCTAAAGCTAATACAGATTTAAAGGGTATAGCTTATGAAGAATTAGTTAAAAATACCTTTGAGAAGTCTGAAAATCAACAGTTTTTTACGCCTCGCACTATTGTTGAGTTTATGATTCAACTAATTCCTAAAAGTTCTAAAACCATATCTGTTTGTGATCCTGCTTGCGGAAGTGGTGGTTTTTTGATTGAAGCCCTAAAATCGGGTATAGATTCGGCTAGTTTGTATGGAATGGAAGTTGATAAAAGGATGGCTTGGGTAGCACAAATGAACTTACAAATTCATGGAGGCACTCATGCAAAAGTAGCTTATCTAAATGGAGATGGCGCGCTTGGATTTGATGCTGAATTAATGGAAAAAATCCCTGAAAATGGTTTTGATATAATTATAACAAATCCGCCTTTTGGAAGTGACTTTAGCAACCCCATTTCCTTAAATAAATTCGCATTAGGCAAAGGCCGTTCCAATAGAAGGCGAGGGGTTTTGTTTGTTGAAAGGTGTATTCATTGGTTAAAAAAAGACACAGGATATTTAGCCATTATTTTGGATGACAGCATATTAAATGGCAGTGCAAATGAAGATGTTAGAAGGCACATTTTAAATACTTGTTATGTAGAAGCGGTAATTTGTTTACCCGAATCAAGTTTCAAACCCTATGCATCTGTTGAAACATCCATTCTTTTATTAAGAAAAAAAGGTAACATAAGCGAGCAACAAAATAGTGGGGTGTTTTTTGCAAAGGCGAATAAAGTTGGACGAAAATCAAATGGAGACCCCTTATTCAAAAGAGACTTGAATGGAAAATTAATTTTGGACAATGATTTGGAAAATATTTTGAACGCATGGAAGGCTTTTAAATCAGCAGGGAATTTAACGCCCCTTTCTTTAGAAAACTGCTTTATTTGCAGTGCCAATCAGTTCAATAAAAATAGGAAAACCGCTAATAGAATTGACTACCTTTTTCACCATCCATCAAGATATGAAGCAGAACAATTGTTGAGTAATTCAAACTATCCAATACGAAGATTAAAAGATATAATAGTTAAGCGTAATGACTCTTTAGTGCCAAATGTGGTGGACCCTTTAAATTCTTGGCGGTATGTGGGTTTGGCAAATATAGAGGCAAATTCTGGTCAGTATGATGTGATTAATGTATTTGGAAATCAAGTAAAAAGTGCTGTCCGAAGATTTAAATTTAATGATGTTGTCTTTTCCAAACTTCGCCCTGAGTTGCGAAAAATCTTTGTCTCTAAAGAGGAGGAAGATGCCTATGTTTCGAGTGAGTGCTTTGTCTTTCAGGTCATTGACAATGAAAAGGTGAAGGAGGATTATCTTGCTTTTATACTGAGAAGTGATATTGTTTATGGGCAAATAGTCTATCAAATTAGCGGAACTGGCAGACCTCGTATTAGTTCAAAAGCCCTACTAAATTTATTTATTCCTATTCCACCAATTGAAGTACAAAATGAAATCGTTAGCAAACAAATAGCAGCCCGAAAAGAATATCTAAAGTTTGTGGAACGTAGTAAAATGGAGTTAGAAAAGGCTTATAATGCTATATCTTTAGCTGAAACAGAAGCCAAAAATCTTATTTGTTCCTAAAAAATAATTTAACTCTTTTTAAATCTATTATTGGGAGAATGTTCATCAATAATTTTTAAAAACTCAAGAAACCTTTTAACAGGAGGGGATAAGTCTTTCGCATCCCTTCTTGTTCTGTGAATCAATCTCCAAAGTTTACCATAGTTCCCCTGGTCAGGCACAAATACGTCCGCTTGCCCTCTTTTGGGAACGAATACTTGTCTGCCTTCAATTTTTCCTCCTGCTATTTTTAACCTTTTATCTCTTTCTTCCACTATGTCTTTAGCAGGAATGACTAAGGAGGTGAAAATAAAAGGATACTCTCCAATTTCCACATTTTTAGCTAGAACTTTTTCCCATTTCCAACCAACAAGCAAGAGCAAGTCGCTGTCGTTTTCAATATCTATAGTGGGTACACCAAATCTTGCTGCCTGCTCGTCAGATTCAGCGTCAACGGCTTTCATCTCAATCCTAAGTACACTTGTCAGTGCATTATTTCGGAGAAAAAAATCGGGGTATTCATGGGAAACGGCAAAAGTAAATTAGAAATCATCGCCGTTAAATTCTCGTATCATTTTGTCCATTTCTGTGCTTAAAGCATATTCCAACATTGTACCTATCCTTGTTCTAAAACTTGATAGTTGCCTTGTATTTGTTGGAAGTGGCTCATTGACTCTACTCCCTTTTATTAGTCTTCGGGGTGAAAAATGTTTATTCACATTATCAGAAGCTATTTTGACTAATTCATCAAACCAAAGAGCAATTTCTTCAATGTTTTTTGGTTGCTTGTTTAGAAGTTTATTAAGCTTGTTCATTGTTTGTTTTTTTGTTTGATAGAGAGAGTTAAGTATATTGATTATGAACTAGATGTTTATTTAAAATGTGTCTATTGCTCTCTAACGAATACAAAGATAAGGTAAGGAAAGTTTAGGGGAGGAGTTGTTGTATTCAAACTGCAAAGTTAAACTATCATTTTGCTAAAAAACAATTCAAAAGGGTACACAAAATTTATCACTTTTTACTTAAC
>JAHDHV010000030.1:0-7745 GCA_020631155.1 Bacteroidota bacterium
AGAACGGCGAAGCACCATTTGGTTTTGAGCCAGCAGAAATGCCAGAAGGTGGTACTATTACCAACATTGTATTCAATGACATCAATGGCAATGGCGTACAAGACCCAGGTGAGGAAGGAATCCCAGGTGTTGAGGTGACCATCACTTTACCAGATGGTAGTACTCAAACAACTGTAACGAATGATGATGGTGAATACAGCTTTGAAGGTTTACCAGAAGGTAATTACACCATTACAGTAGGTAACGGTCCAGCAGGTTCTACCAGTACAACCAATACAACTGTAAATGTAACAGTTGTAGAAGGTCAAGAAAGTGGCGAACCATTTGGCTTTGAGCCAGCACCAAACAGTGGTTCTGTAACAGATGTTGTATTTGAAGATACCAACGGCAACGGCGTACAAGACCCAGGTGAGGGTGGTATTGCTGGTGTTGAAGTAACAATTACTTTACCAGATGGTAGCACTCAAACAACGACCACAGACAGCAATGGTGAATACAGCTTTGAAGGTTTACCGCCGGGTGAATATGTAGTAACAATTGGTGAAGGTCCAGAAGGGTCAACATTAACAACCAATAACAATGTTACAGTAATCATCCAAGAAGGCGAGAACGGCGAAGCACCATTTGGTTTTGAGCCAGCAGAAATGCCAGAAGGTGGTACTATTACCAATATTGTATTTGAAGATTTAAATGGTAATGGCGTACAAGACCCAGGCGAGCCAGGCATCCCAGGTGTTGAGGTGACCATCACTTTACCAGATGGCAGTACTCAAACAACTGTGACTAATGATGATGGTGAATACAGCTTCCCAGGTTTACCAGAAGGTAACTATACAATTACAGTAGGTAACGGTCCAGCAGGTTCTACCAGCACAACCAATACAACTGTAAATATAACAGTTGTAGAAGGTCAAGAAAGTGGCGAATCATTTGGCTTTGAGCCAGCAGAAGAACAACCAGAAGGTGGTTCTATCAGTGACATTGTATTTATTGACTTAAATGGCAATGGCGTTCAAGACCCAGGTGAAGGTGGTTTATCAGGTGTTGAGGTGACTATCACTTTACCAGATGGCAGCACGCAAACAACCATTACAAATAATGATGGTGAGTATACTTTCAACAACTTACCAGAAGGTGAATATACAATCACAGTTGGTCAAGGACCTGATGGTTCAACACCAACGACTAACACAACCAACATCATTACAGTGGTAAATGGTGAAAATAGCCCTTCTCCATTCGGCTTTGAGCCAGCAGCAGGTAACGGTTCTATCACAGACATCGTATTCTCTGACTTAAATGGCAACGGTGTTCAAGACCCAGGCGAGCCGGGTATCCCAGGTGTGGAAGTGACGATCACTTTACCAGATGGTACAACGCAAACAACCATTACTAATGATGATGGAGAATATGCATTTAACAATTTACCAGCAGGTAACTATACAGTAACTGTGGGTGACGGTCCAGAAGGTTCAACAATTACTACTTCTAATACAGTGAATGTAACCATTCAAGAAGGAGAAGATGGTAATGCAACCTTCGGCTTTGAGCCAGCAGAAGAACCAGCAGAAGGTGGTTCAATTACAGATATTGTATTTATTGACTTAAATGGCAATGGTGTACAAGACCCAGGTGAAGGTGGTTTAGCAGGTGTTGAAGTAACGATTACTTTACCAGATGGCTCAACACAAACGGTTATCACAAACAACGATGGTGAATTTAGCTTTGAAAATCTACCAGAAGGAGAATACACGATAACAGTAGGGGAAGGTCCTGACGGTTCAACACCAACGACCAATACAACGAATATTATTACAGTAGTAAATGGTGAAAATACACCTGCACCATTCGGCTTCGAGCCAGCACCAGAAGGCGGTTCTATTACAGACATCGTATTCAATGACTTAAATGGCAACGGTGTTCAAGACCCAGGCGAAGAAGGTTTGGCAGGTGTAACAGTAACAGTTACTTTACCAGATGGTACAACACAAACAACAATTACCAATACAGATGGTGAATACAGTTTTGAAGGTTTACCAGAAGGGGAATACACCGTAACAGTAGGTAACGGACCAGAAGGTTCTACTTTAACAACCGCTAACAGCTTAACGGTAATTGTTGAAGAAGGCGAAACAAGTCCAGCACCATTTGGCTTCGAGCCAGCACCAGAACAGCCACTAGGTTCTATTGGAAACATTGTATTTGAAGATGCAAATGGCAATGGCGTTCAAGACCCAGGTGAGCCGGGTATCCCAGGGGTAGTTGTAAACATCACTTATCCTGATGGAACAACAGCAACCACTACAACCGATGATGACGGTGCTTACAGTTTCGATGATTTACCAGCAGGTACTTACACTGTTTCTGTAAACAATGGTCCAACAGGATACACAATTACAACTAGCAATACGGTAAATGTTACCTTAACAGCAGGTGAAGAAAATGAAACCACTGATTTCGGATTCCAGCCACCAGCACAACCAATATTCGGTTCAATTGGCGACTTTGTATTTGATGATGCAAATGGCAATGGCGTTCAAGATGCAGGCGAAGCAGGTATCCCAAGTGTTGAAGTAACCATTACTTATCCAAACGGAACAACAGAAAGCGTATTAACAGATGATGACGGTGAATACTTATTCACTGATTTACCACAAGGTACTTATGTCATTACTGTTGGAAATGGCCCAGCAGGAACAAGCATTTCAACAACCAACGAATACACAGTTGTATTAGATGGCGGTGCTAACTTCCTAGAGGCTGACTTCGGATTCACACCAGATGCACAACCAGAATTAGGGTCAATTGGCAACTTTGTATGGTACGATTTAGATGGTGACGGCTTACAAGACGCAGGCGAAGCAGGTATTCCAAGCGTACAAGTAACCATTACTTATCCAAACGGGACAACAGAAAGCGTATTGACAGATGATGATGGTGAGTACTTATTTGGTGATTTACCAGCAGGTACTTATACCATTACAGTAGGTAGCGGACCAGAAGGTTCTAGTTTAACAACTGTTTCAAGCTACAGCATCACCATTTTAGCAGGTGAAGATGACCTAAGCGCAGACTTTGGTTTCCAACCAGCAGATAGAACATGTGACAATGTACAAGGTGGCGTTGTAAATACACCTAAAGGACCTATGTTGACCTTCTGTACCAATGATGGGGTTGCTGACGAAGTAGCCTTAACTACATCAGGTCATGCTTACGCTCCATTGAGCTATGCATACATCATCACAGATAATAATGGTCTTATCTTGAATGTCTTAGAAGATGATACCATGAACTTTGAAGGTGTAGAGCCGGGTGTTTGCTTCATCTACGGTGTATCTTACAGTGGTGTATTGAACGCAGTAGTTGGTCAGCACATCAGCACGGTTACAGCAAGTGAATGTTTCGACTTATCTAGCAATGCCATTATGGTAACCAGAACACAAGATTCTGATTGTGATGGCGAAGGCTCAATTGGTGATTTTGTATGGTATGATGTTGATGGTGACGGCATCCAAGATGCAGGCGAAAGCGGTATCGCAGGTATTGTAGTTACCTTAACTTATCCAGATGGTACACAAATCACAACGGTAACTGACGGAACAGGTGCTTACTTATTCGACAACTTACCAGCAGGTGAATATACAATAACAGTAGGTCAAGGACCAGAAGGGTCAAACCTTACAACAACTCCAGCTTACGGTGTTACTTTATCAATGGATGAAGACTTCTTAAACGCAGACTTTGGTTTCCAACCAGAAGAAGCTCCAGAATTAGGCTCTATTGGTGACTTAGTATTCAATGACTTAAATGGAAATGGTGTTCAAGATGCAGGTGAAAGCGGTTTAGCAGGGGTGACAGTAAGCATCACTTACCCTGACGGCACTACACAAAGTACCACAACAAATGCTTCTGGTGAATACTTATTCTCTGATTTACCAGCAGGCAACTACACCATTACAGTAGGTCAAGGACCAGAAGGAACTATCTTAACCACAGCAGGTAATATGAACATCACCTTAACAGCAGGTGAAAACAACTTAACTGCTGACTTTGGCTTCCAGCCAGAACGCGGTGAAGAATTAGGTAGAATTGGTGATACTGTATTTTCTGATACCAATGCCAACGGTGTTCAAGACCCAGGCGAGCAAGGCATCCAGGGTGTAATCATCACTTTAACTGCTCCTGATGGCACGACTCAAACTACCATGACAAATGGTTCAGGTCAGTACATCTTTGAAGATTTACCAGCAGGTAACTATACCGTAACAGTAGGTGATGGGCCTGACGGTTCATTCCGCACTACGGAGGAAAGCTTTAGCATTACTTTAAGCGAAGGTGAAGAAAACTTAACCGCAGACTTCGGCTTCCAACCAGAAGTTATGTCTAGCTTAGGTTCTATTGGTGACATTGTATTCTCTGATACCAACGGCAACGGCATCCAAGACCCAGGTGAGGGTGGAATTGCAGGTGTAACAGTTACTTTAACTCGTCCAGATGGTTCACAAATCAGTACCATCACTGACGCAACAGGTATGTACACCTTCCCAGAATTACCAGCAGGTAACTACACCGTAACAGTAGGTCAAGGTCCTAACGGTTCAACATTAACAACTAGCTCAAGTACAACAGTTAGTTTAGCGGAAGGAGAAAACAATACTAGCACAGACTTCGGTTATCAGTTACCAACACAAGAGCCAACAGGTTCAATTTCCAGCATTGTATTCTCTGATACAAATGGCAATGGTACACAAGACCCAGGTGAACCAGGGCTGCCAGGTGTAGAAGTAACGATTACCTTACCAAGTGGAGAAGAAACAACTGTAATCACTGATAATACAGGTAGCTTTACATTTGAAGAATTGCCACAAGGTAGTTACACCGTAACCGTAGGCTCAGGCCCAGAAGGCTCAACCTTAACAACGCCTATATCACAAGTAATCGTAGTACAACCGGGTTCAATGAACAATACCGAATTTGGCTTTGAACCAGCAACACAAGAACCAACAGGTTCAATTACAAGTGTTGTATTTAGCGATGACAATGGCAATGGCGTACAAGATGCAGGTGAGCAAGGTATCCCAGGTGTAGAAGTAAGTATTACTTTACCAAATGGAGAAGAAACAACTGTAATTACGGATAATAGCGGTAGCTTCACATTTGAAAACTTACCACAAGGTAGTTATACAGTAGAAGTCGGACCTGGACCTGATGGTTCAACCTTAACGACTCCAGCTTCACAAGTAATCATAGTACAACCGGGGTCAAGTAACAATACAGAATTTGGTTACCAACCACAAGCAACAGCTCAGTTAGGTTCTATTGGTAACTTTGTATGGTACGATAACAACGGCAACGGCATCCAAGATGCAGGCGAGCCGGGTATACCGGGTGTAAATGTTACCTATACAATGGGTAATAATTCAGCATCAACAGTTACAGACGGAACAGGTGAATACTTATTCGATGATTTACCAGCAGGTACATATGTTGTAACAGTAGGCAGTGGCCCACAAGGTTCAACCTTAACAACAACCGCTACACATACCATTACCCTAGGAGAAGGTGAAGAAAACTTAACCGCAGACTTCGGCTTTGAGCCTGCTGCAATCGCAGGAACAGTTGACGGTACGGTATTCGACGATACCAACGGCAACGGCGTACAAGATGCAGGGGAGCAAGGTATCCCAGGGGTAACTGTAAGCTTAACAGATAACAGTGGTAATGTAATCACAACTGTAACGACTGATGGTAGCGGTAACTATATGTTTGGCGGTGTGATGCCGGGTATTTACAACATAGTTGTTGGACAAGGACCTACAGGCAGCACTCTAACAACATCGGGTACACAATCTGTAACCGTAGGGTCTAACCAAACCGTTACAGAAGTAAACTTTGGCTTCCAGCCTGAAACACAACCAGAAACAGGTACAACTGGCGGTATGGTATTCGATGATACGAATAATGACGGTCAGCAAAGTCCAGGTGAAGGTGGTGTGCCGGGCGTAACAGTTCAGTTAGTAGATAATAATGGTAATGTTGTTGCAACAACCATCACCAACAACGCAGGTGAATATACTTTTGAAGGAGTAGCACCGGGTAATTACAATGTAGTTGTAGGAGAAGGACCAGCAGGCAGCAACTTGACAACACCGGGTTCTGTACCAGTAACCATCGTTGCTAATCAAGCGACACCTCCAGTTGATTTTGGATTCGCTCCACAATCTCCAATGGGTACAATTGGTGACTATGTATGGATTGATGCGAACCAAAACGGTTTGGCAGATGCTAACGAAGTTGGATTAGCAGGTGTAACTGTTCAGTTATTAGATGCTAGTGGAAATATTATCCGTACTACAACAACCGATGTAACAGGGGTGTACATGTTCACTGAATTATCAGCAGGTAGCTATACCGTTCAAGTTGATTTGAGTAGCTTACCAGATGCAGAGTATGTAGCCACTACAGTTACTGCAGTAAATGTGAGCTTAGGGGAAAATGAACGCTACAGAGATGCAGACTTCGGTTTCTACAAAGACGAAACGCCACAATCTACTTGTGAGACGCTTTACTTTGAAAGATGTGCAGCACCAATTGAAGCGGTAACAGTTTGCCCTGATTTATGTGCTGACAACTACCAAATCACCGAAGCAACAACCACTTACAACTGTAGCTTAACCATCGAAGACAACTGCATTACTTACAGAGGCTTACCAGGATATGTAGGTGTTGACACCATCGTAGTAACTGCTTGCGCGCCAAACAGCACTACCAACTGTCAAAGTATATTGATTGAGGTAACTGTAGGAGATTGCGGACAATCTGTACCATGTACAGCAACAACAGGTAGCTTACAAGCGAATGGTGATGCAAGCGTTTGTTTACAAAACGGTAGTGCAAACTTAACCGCTTCTGTAACAACAGCAGCCACTATACCTAGCGACTTTGGAAGAACTTACGTATTGACTAGCGGCAGTAACTTAGTTATTGAAGCGATTAATTCAACACCATCTTTCACAGTTAGCCAAACAGGAGACTACACCATTCACACATTGGTATACAATCCTTCTACGCTTGATATAAACAGTGTAACAACAGGCGGAGCCGTTCACGCTGCATTGATTCAAGGTGGTGGCGATGTTTGTGGCGCATTGGATGTAACAGGTGCTTCTTTCCGAGTAATCACTTGTAACAACAACCCTGTAGGCGGTGACGATACAGTTACTACAGAAGAAGGTAGTTCAACAACCATCACTGTATTGACTAATGACAGCGACCCAGATGGCGATGTAATCACAATTTGCGGAAATACAAATCCATCAAATGGTACAGTACAACAGTCAGGTAACAGCTTTATTTACACACCAAATGCAGGCTTCACAGGTAATGATGTATTTACATACACCATCTGCGATGACAAAGGCGGTAGCGATGTAGTTACAGTAAATGTAATAGTTACACCGAAACCGAATAACAACCCTGTAGGTGTTGATGATAATGCGACTACAGAAGAAGGTAGTTCAACAACCATCACTGTATTGACTAATGACAGCGACCCAGATGGCGATGTAATCACAATTTGCGGAAATACAAATCCATCAAATGGTACAGTACAACAGTCAGGTAACAGCTTTATTTACACACCAAATGCAGGCTTCTCAGGTAATGATGTATTTACATACACTATCTGCGATGACAAAGGCGGTAGCGATGTAGTTACAGTAACCGTAACAGTTACACCACAACCA
>JAHDHV010000030.1:7845-11378 GCA_020631155.1 Bacteroidota bacterium
TGACAAAGGCGGTAGCGATGTAGTTACAGTAACCGTAACAGTTACACCACAACCACCAGTGAATAACAATCCTGTAGGCGGTGACGATACAGCGACTACACAAGAAGGTAATTCAACTACCATCACCGTATTGACCAACGACAGTGACCCAGATGGCGATGTAATCACAATTTGCGGAAATACAAACCCATCAAATGGTACAGTACAGCAGTCAGGTAACAGCTTCGTTTACACACCAAATGCAGGCTTTGTAGGAATAGACTTATTCACCTACACTATTTGCGATGGTAGAGGCGGTAGTGATGTGGTTACAGTAACCGTAACCGTAACTGGTCAGCCAAGTGATTGCGAGCCATACACAAGCAGTCTTTGTACACAGCCAATGAAGCGCGAAACCATCTGTCCGACCTTCTGTTTGTCAGGTGCTTACCAAATCCAATCTGCACATACTACTTTTGAATGTAGCATTTCCATCCAAGATGACTGCATCCAGTACATTGCTTTACCAAGCTATGAAGGATCAGATGTTATTGAGATTGTAGCTTGTGAGATTGCGAATAGCAGCAGATGTGATACCGCTTATGTGAACATTGTAGTAGGAGAGAACTGTGGTGTTGCTGCACCAAACAATCCACCAATTGCAGAAGATGACAACGGATTATCAGAAAACGGTAACCCTGTAACTATCCCTGTATTAGTGAATGACAGCGACCCAGATAACGATCCAATTACCATTACTTCTTTCACAGACCCAACTTATGGAACAGTGGTTAAAGATGGCAACAACTTTATCTACACACCATTTGCAGGATACATTGGACAAGACCAATTCACTTACCAAATCTGTGACAACCACGGTGATTGTGATATTGCAACTGTTTTCATTGAAGTTAGAGGTAATACCAATGTGAACTGTCCAGATACCATTATGATAGATTGTGTCGCACCATTAGAAGCGGTAGAAATTGCTCCTCAGTTCTGTATTTCTGGAGCGACTATTACCAGCGCACATACCACTTACAACTGTAGCATCGAATTATTAGACAATGGCAATTTACAATACCGCGCATTACCAGCCTTTGCAGGTTCAGAAATCGTTTCTATCATTGGTTGCAATGCAGCAGGATTATGCGATACCATTTTTGCTAAGATTGATGTAAGTGTAGACTGTGGCGATGGCTTAGGCATCTACGATGGTAACGATGAGGACAGTCAAGAGGAAGGCATTGGCAAAACAACAACAGTGACGGATGATGCAGTAGCGTTAAGCTTGCAAAACATTTCACCAATACCAACAGCCAACTTCTTACAGATTGCATTTACTGCTCCTGGCGGTGAAGTTGAAATCGAAGTATACAGTTTAGCAGGTAAATTTATTAGCCGAGAAGTATTTGACGCTACCAAAGGCACGAATATGTTCCGATTAGATGCTAGTGAATATGCCGTAGGCTTATACATCATCAACATTACCACAGGTGATGAGACGATAAACAGCAAGTTTATCAAGAAGTAGGTAATAGACGTAAGATAGGAGACATAAGACTTGAGATAATGAGCGCATTATTAATTTTGTCTAATTACTTAAGTTGACGAAATCAAACATTAATAGATAGCACTTAGATATAAGCAGGTTTGATCCAAAACCTCACTTTGCAAGATAGCAGAGTGGGGTTTTTTGTTTTTTTGGGACTTTTGGCTTTTTGGCTTTTTAGCTTTTTGGATATTTGGATATTTGGCTTTATTTTCTAATTCGTAATTCGTAATTCGTAATTCGTAATTCGTAATTAAATTGACATCAATATTACAATAACAAAGTGTGTTTTTTAGCCTGAAAAAAAGCTTATTGTGTTTTTTTGAAAAAAAAATGCCTTTTTTATGAAAAAAAATAAAGAGATTTTTATTGAAATAACATTGTGTATAATATTGATTATTAGATTTTTACTTAGTAAAATAAAATTATTTTTTTACTTTGTTTTTTAAATAATTACTTTTTTACAAAAAAAATGACGAAAAATAGACAGCCCATGCAACCTTTAACGAACTCCCCCGTATACCAAACTGTACTCACACAACATAACACAATTCATAACTAACAAACATTAAACAGATTATAAGCTATGAGAACTTTAACAATCATTTTCGCCTTTATCTTTGCTGCAACCACTGTTTTCGCTACAGGTAATACTAACAAAAAAACAGATGACACTGCTGAAAAAAAATCTGCGGACAAAGAAACCATCTACAGCAAAACGCCTGTTATGGATAAATCAGTTTGCAAATTAGATTTGAAATATGATATTAATGTAAATGGCTTAACTGTTGATTTCCAAAATAAAACTGAAGGTGAATTTACCAATGTAGAGTGGACATTTGGCGATGGTTATACAACAGCAGATGCAAATGGTACACACACTTATAAAAAAGACGGTGAATATTACTTTACAGTTACTGTTTACAATGCAGAGAATGGTTGTGTAGATTTCTTTGCAGACAAACACATTGTTTCTAGCAAAAAAGTGGAACAAGAAGCAGTTGTAAACACCAAAAAAGCAGTAACTACAGAGGCAGTAGCTACGCAAAAATAACAGCAAAAATATAGATATAAAGAAGTATGGTTAAGCTATAAATGTTTTTCATGTGGATAAAAAACCTGCGAAGTTCTGAAACTTTAGCGGGTTTTTTGCTTTTATAGAGGAGGAGATATAAGACGTAAGACAGGAGATATAAGACTTTGGAATTTTGATGTCAGATTACTAGAGTCAGTTATTACTAACTTCTGTTATCTAAGCTCTGATTTCTAACCTCTAATTCCAAAACATGAAACCCATTCGCATCCTAGTTACAGGCGGTACTTTTGATAAAGAATACAATATGATAACGGGGAAATTGTATTTTAAAGATACGCATTTACCCCAACTTTTTGAACAAGCGCGTTGCACCCTTGATTTAAGAGTGCAAACGCTTATGATGATAGATAGCCTCGAAATGACGGATGATGACCGCAAACTAATTGCTTGGAACTGTAGACGATCTAAGGAAAAAAGAATTGTCATCACACATGGCACGGATACTATGACACAAACAGCCGCCGCTTTAGCCAAAGAAAATTTAGACAAAACAATTGTACTAACAGGTGCGATGATCCCTTGTAAATTTGGGGGTTCTAGTGATGCCTTTTTTAATCTAGGTGCCGCTCTCGCCTTTGCTCAAACCTTACCTACGGGCGTATATGTTGCAATGAATGGTCGCTATTTCCAATTCGATAATGTGCGAAAAAACAGACATACAGGCTTTTTTGAAGCAATAGATTTTTAGCTATTTAGAAATTAGCGATCAGAAATTAGATTTTAGAAGTTAGCTATTTAGAAATTAGCGATCAGAAATTAGATTTTAGAAGTTAGTAATTTGATTAACAGAGGTTTTTAAATTAAAAACCTTACAACTTTTCAACCTTCAAAGAAACCTTACAACTTTGTAGCCTTACAACTTTTCAACCTTCAAAGAAACCTTACAACTTTGTAGCCTTACAACTT
>JAHDHV010000030.1:11478-27088 GCA_020631155.1 Bacteroidota bacterium
TTCAACCTCCAAAGAAACCTTACAACTTTGCCACCTTAAAACTTTCCAACCTACAGAATTACCCAAAAAGCGTTTTAATAAATTTCATGCCTAAGCCTGGACTGATAGCTAAGGTAAACAGAAAGCCAAAAACAGCTCCATAAAAGTGAGCATCATGATTGATCTTGTCTTGAACATTTTGGGCGGCATAAAAGGAATAAAGCAAGTAACCGACCCCTAAAATAATAGCTGGAATATCGATACCCGGTAAGAAAATAAATTGTAGTGGAGCTAAGGGATTAAATAAAATAAATGCCAATAATACACCTGATACTGCTCCCGATGCACCTAAACTGCGGTAATAAGAATGGTCTTTATGTTTATAATAAGTAGCTAAATCCGCCATTATCATAGAGCCAAAATATAAAACCAAATATAAAAGATTTGCCCAAATACCGAACTCTCCTTGATAATAACTTTCTACTGCTGGACCAAAATTAAACAAGACAAACATATTGAATATCAAATGCATCCAATCGGCGTGCAAAAAACCTGAACTCACAAAACGATGGTATTCACCTACTTTAGCAACGGCATAGGGCGAAAACAGGAGCTTTTCTTTAAATATTGGGTCGTTGAATGCTTTGTAAGAAGCGATACAAGTGACCAAAATGATGATGAATGTAATCATAAGTTGGATATTTTTTTAGGGTAAAAGATAGAGAGACACAAATTATGAGCTATAAGTAAACTGCCTTTGTGATTAAAAACACGAATTTATGCAAATAATTCCCAAATTAGGGTAAAATTACTGGGCTTTTTAATAGGCAGTCTTGATTTCATCTAGTCATCATTTTCAGCCTCGAAAACGAACATCAAGATACCTGCTAAACATGGACAATCCCATTGCCAAAAAAGCATCCCTTCTGTCAACAATTTAAAGGATACTTAAAGAATCGTTTAAAAATAGGTATCTTTACGGCCTAAACGATTTAATTTAGCTATTTTTTAACTATGTAATGATAAAACTTAAGTTTCAGTGATGCAAATAATAAAATAATAGACTTATTCGGCGGGGCAGATTGGTGGGGAAATAGTTCAATTTTAGCCTGATATGAAACCTGTTGAACAAGTCTAATAGTGTGAGCCATACATAAAGTTATAGTAGTTTTGCGTTGTAAGTAACTAGACAAAATTAAACAATCATTGGATTTCTCATAAATTGTTAATAGTGAGTTAATTATCTCACGTCTCATGTCTTAAATCTTATGTCTAGGTACTTACTTAGAATGAAAGTAAAAGAGTGTGTCAGAAATTTAGGGAAAGGCAAAATACACTTTACTATAGGCACTATCATTACATAAAAAACAATAAAAATGAAATACACTGTCCTATTACTATGTATTTTTTCTATGTGCTGTTGGGAGACAACCGCCTATGCTCAAACAACTCCTCAGAAAAAGCCTGCTTCTAGGCGAACTATTAAACCTGCTCCTAAATTACCTAAACCCGATTTAAATAAGGAAAAAAAACTATTAACTAAAACGCGCAATAAAAGAGACCAAAATGCACTTTTTAACAGCTTTAAAGAGGGTTTTTTAGCTAAGTACTGGCAGTTAAATCCCGGCTCGGCAGCCTATAATGGCTTAGAAGAATATAATAAAATATTGCAAGTGCCTAATGAGAAGACTTTTAAAATGAAGAAGAATTTTTATAATCGTTTTTTGAGTTCTTTAAAGCGTTTTAAATTGGATGAGCTATCGGCAGCTAATAAAACCGATTATGCGTTAATAAAATCAACATTAGAAGCAAGTATTTGGTATTTAGATAATTTTAAGGCACACGAATGGAATCCAAGTATTTACAATATTGGCGGCGGCTTTGATCGCGTCTTAACAAGTCAAGAATTAACTAATAGTGAAAAATTAAATGATATTGCCCATAAAATGATCAATGTGCCTGATTATTTTGAAGCAGCTAGAAAAAATATTCACAATCCTACACGCGAACATACTGATTTGGCTATTTTGCAAACCAAAGGGATGCTACAAGTATTTGAAAAAGATGTACAAGCATTTTTAGACAAAGCAACGAAAACAGATTATGAAGGAGTAAATATAGATAAAAAGATATTAGAAAAAAATTATCTAGCTAAATTTGCTCCTAAAGAAGAAAGAGAGGAAGAAGATGAAAAAAACAAACATCAAGCTGCCCCAGTTATTGCTTCTCCTGCCGTCATCAGTAAACCCACCCAAAATACGAAACTCAACGTCAATAACATTGATAGAGAACGTTTGCAGTCTGATCCTGAATACAGGCAACAGATTATGGATGCTCGGCAACAAATGATAAAGGAACGTGGACTTACGCCTAGTAATAGCAATCGTACAGCCGCCAATAGAAAGCCTGCTAAATCTAAGCGAAGTGTTATGATGCAGCAGCTAAGAAAAAATAATAAAGCCAATCAAGAAAAATTAAAATATCGCCAACAAAATAAGAACAATAGAGCTAAAAAAGCGACTGCTATTAAATATGATACGTATGAGAATAAAAAGGATATCGTAACAGAGCGTTTGAAGCAAGCATTAGCTAGTATTAAAGCTTATGCAGAATGGTTGGAAAGTTCATTACGTCCTTCTCTTGCTTCGGAGAAAACACGTAATTTTAGAATTGGTAAAGATGTTTATGAGCAAAAATTCAAACATGATATTCAATCGGTTTATACGGCTACAGAAATCTATGAAAAAGCATTGGCGGAGAAAGAACGAATTCACCAGAAAATGTTTGAAATTACAGACCAAATTTGGTCTAAATATATGGGGCAACAGCAGCAACCAGCCGATAAATTGCAAGCAACTAAGCAGTTAATTAATAAAATTGCAGAGAAGCATGTGTCTCGTACCGAATTTTTGCCTGCTATTAAAAAGCAATTGCCAGAACTAACGGCATTTGTACAGAAAAAAAATCTCTTGACCTTAGATTTAGATAAGCCTTTAGAAGTGCGTGAAACGCCAAAATATATGCGTGGAGTTGCAGGTGCATCTATCTCATCGCCAGGGCCTTATGAGAAAAAACGCCCTACCTATTATAATGTAACGCCTTTAGACCATTATTCACCCGAAGAAGCAGAAAGTTATTTGCGCGAATACAATTACTACATCCTTCAAATTTTAAACATTCACGAAGCCATCCCGGGGCATTACGCTCAGTTGGTATACAGCAACAAAGCTCCTAGTTTAATCAAAACAATTTTTGGCAATGGTGCAATGATCGAAGGATGGGCTTGTTATACCGAGCGCATGATGTTGGAAGAAGGTTATGGCAATAATGAGCCTGAAATGTGGCTGATGTATTATAAATGGAATTTGCGTATTGTTTGTAATACAATTTTAGATTATGGTATTCACGTAAAAAATATGAGTGAAAGCGAGGTGTTAAGCTTATTGACAGATGAAGCCTTTCAAGAAACAACCGAAGCCAAAAATAAATGGCGTAGAGCTACCCTAAGTCAAGTGCAATTGACCAGTTATTTTACAGGTTTAACAGAAATCTATGAATTTAGGGAGCAATTGAAAAAAGAGAAAGGAAATTTATTTAATCTAAAAAAATTCCATGAGGATTTTCTAAGTTATGGCAGCGCACCTGTAAAAGAGGTGAAAACACTAATGACCAGCACCAAGAAATCGCCAACAACCCAAAAGCCAGCTAAGTAGTTAGTCAACGTTAAAATGATGGGTTGATGTTGAGTGATTTTTGTTCCCTAGTAAGGCGCAAAACGTAGGCATAGCCAAAGCTACGGCGAGGCTTTGTAACACAGCTAGGGAGCAAAAAACGCCAAAAGCAATCGTCAATTTTATCTTGACTGACTACTAAGTAATAATTACGAATTATCAATTACGAATTGATTTACTTGAAAATGGTAGATTATACTTTTCTTTCAAGTAAAAAGTGTTGTTCAGCTTACATTTTCATTCTTCTGAACGTTGATCGGTAGATTAGTGATTAGGTGTTTTTTTCATGGCGGTTTTCTTTTTTTAATAATTTGTGTAATGAAGGCTTTAGCCGTCAGAGCTCTTATAAAGGGCTGATAAACAATAAATTAAATTAAGATTTAAAATGTAATTAATTGTTGCCAGTTTCTAAAGAGCTAAATATCCAAAAGGCTAATATCAAAAAAAAAATAACAGTTATCTATTAACAAAAAAGTTAATGGATAACTGTTATTTTTTTAGTATTAACAATCAAACAGTTCTATAGAAAGCGAACTGCTATTTCTAATTAACGCATTAAAACGCTATGACTATCCCTGAGTATATACTCAAAAAGGGATGTTTAGTTAAGTGAAGCGTCTAATTCTTTACCAGACTTGAATTTAACCACTGTACGAGCAGCGATTTGAATTTGCTCACCAGTACGAGGGTTACGGCCTGTACGAGCAGGTCTTTCATTTGCAGAGAATGTACCAAAACCAACTAATGTCACTTTGTCACCATCCTTCAATGCTCCAGAGATAGCACCTAAAACAGAGTTCAATGCAGTAGCTGCCTGCGCTTTTGTAAGGTCCGCATCACCAGCAATCTTCTCAATTAACTGTCCTTTATTCATAATAAATAACTTTTAGATTAATTACAAAACGAGGCAAAAATAGAGTGTTTTCTAGCTATTTGCAAGCTTTTTTTAAGCCTAATTCCATTTTTTAAATCATTTTTTATTAACCATTTTTTACCCTTTGTTTATGAAATCGTTATGAAGAAGCTATTTTTATAATTAACTCTAAATCAATTAATTATTTTTTTTGATAATATAAATGTAACACTAAATACTTGCCTATTTTGAGCCATTAGATGCCTTTTATAAAGAAAAATACATATAGGTTTTCCAACTAAAAAATAGCTTAAAAAGTGATTAGGAAAGTAAAAACATTTGACGAATCCTCTTTTTTCACGTCCCTAATAATAGGGAAGTAATAACTTGAACCATAAATTACAAAGGTGACTGCTTCAATTGATTATTGTAGGATTACTTATAACAATTAAACAAAATGGTGAATACTATCATTTAATAATAGACCTGTTATTGGAATATTCCTAAGTAGTTAGTCAACGTTAAAATGACGGGACGGGTTGATGTTGAGTGATTTTTGTTCCCTAGCAAGGCGCAAAACGTAGGCATAGCCAAAGCTACGTCATTTTGAAATCAGCGAAAGCCGAGTATATCCATTAGGGAAATTAAATAGTGATTTATTTTAACTAAGTTCTGATCGCTAATTTCTAACAACTAAAGAGCCAAAAGACTAAATATCTAAATAGTGATTTATTTTAACTAAGTTCTGATCGCTAATTTCTAACAGCTAAAGAGCCAAAAGGCTAAATATCTAAATAGCAATTTTAAAAATAAAGTGTTAGGAAGGGAATGAAACATACCACAGTTACCAACACTATTTATACATCTAATTTTATATAAAAAAACTCTTTCAATTGTTGACCGAAATTATTGAAAATATTAGGAAATGGCTGACCGCCAAGCTAACCTTTAATAAGGAAGAAGCAGCGCACATTATGGAAGATGTGGAGGAGCAGATTGTTATTCCAAAAAGCTATGCTCAACGTTTTTCGCTGGATCCTTTGAGTACTTCCGAGTTGATTGTGAGCCGCAGCGAGGAACTGCAAATGTTGACAAAAGCCTATGATAATTGGAAGATTTCACAAAACCCTGTTCTCTTTGTTGGAGAAGCAGGTACAGGCATGTCTTCAATGCTTAATCATGTTAAAAATCAACTATTTACAAATGCAGAAATTCTAAAAGACGATATAAATATTGCTTCTCATAATGAGCTGGTAAAATTGCTACTAACGGTTTTGGATACGCCCGAAGCCAATAATTTAAATGATATAGCCAAACAATTAACAGGAGAAGCTAAAATTATTATATTTGAAAATATAGAGCGTTTGTTTCTAAGGCGAATACATGGGTTTAATTTATTAAAAGATTTTTTATTGTTCATTCATGCCACTAAAAAAAATGTTTTCTGGATTATTACCTTAAATAAATACAGTTTTTATTACTTGAAAAGAAGCATAGATATCGATGCTAACTTTTTGTCTATCATACAGTTAAAGTCATTTGGGGCTAAAGAAATTGAAGAAGTTATTCAAACACGAAATGAGGGCTATCAACTGGTATTTTTAAAACCTGAGCAAATGTCTCGGATGTTTGCCCGAAAATTAAACAATACAGATAAAGAAGGTCGGCAAGAACTATTACAGAAGCAATTTTTTAAACGTTTATACGACTTTTCCAATGGCAATATTTCTCGTTCCATTCTGTTTTGGCTCAAATCCATCGTGCGAATTAGAGATAAAAGCTTGTATATCAAACAGTATCAGCCTAAAAGCTTGGAGAATGTATCTTTAGATGAGTTGCTAATTTTGGAAGCTATTTTACAACATACTTCTCTTTCTTCTAAAGAATTGGAGTTGGTATTGCGGCAAGAGCAAAAAGGCGCGCGCTTGATTTTGGAACTCCTCATGGAAAAAGGTTTGGTAAATTATCGCTGGTATGAGGGCGCAGAACGGCCTGAATATCAAATCAATATGCTGTATCTAAAAGAGTTAAAAGACTTGTTTAGAAATCGCTTGAATCGGAATTTTTAGCTTTTTGGCTTTTTAGCTTTTTGGCTTTTTGGCTTTTTGGATATTTAGGTATTTGGCTTTTGTTTTGTTATTCAAAATAATAATAATTTAATTAAACTTTGTATCCTATTGTTTAAGAAAGCAATAGACCTTGTTTTAAAGGTTTATTAAAAAGAATAAAAACCTTATAACTTTGTAACCTTCCCAACTCTAAAAAAGTCCAAAAAAATGAATCTAAATCAAATTACTATACCATCTACAGATGTACCCAAGGCAGTTGAATTTTACCAACAACTAGGCTTAACCTTAATCGTTGATTCTTCACCGCGCTACGTTCGCTTTGAATGTCCCAATGGAGCAGCAACTTTATCCATTCATCAGGCTGAGGAACTACCAAAAGGGGAGGGGATTTGGGTGTATTTTGAATGTGAAAATTTGGATGAACAAGTCGAAATATTGCAAAAAAACGGCCTCACTTTCGAGGAATTACCAAATGATAAACCTTGGCTTTGGCGAGAAGCACGCTTAAAAGACCCCGACAAGCATCAACTTATTTTATTTTATGCAGGAGATAATCGCAAAAATCCGCCTTGGAGAATTGAATAAGAGATTGTTTAGAAAAATAAAATAAATTATTTTTTATGAGTGAAAAGAAAAATAATTAATGAAAAAAATATTTTGTAAAATAGTCTTATTGTATGGCTTGTTACACTCCTTTACAGTACAAGCGCAAGAAAATGCAACAGAAGAAGTAGGGGAGAATGTAGAAGGGGCTTTGTCAACAGCTACAGAGGTGCTATCGCCTGCCAATATACTGACCATTTTTGCGGTTTTGTTAACGGTTTGGTTGACCATTAAAGCATTGGATTTTTTGTTTGATTATTTAGCGAATCGCTTGAATCGCTATCGTCTTCGCATTAGAAGGATGCAGCCTGTAGCTAAGATCATAGTCTGGGCAGTTGCCATCTATAGCGTTGTGATGACCCTGTTTAACCCTGAACCACAGGCAGTTTACGCGCTATTAGCATCATCAGCACTTGCTTTAGGTTTTGCTTCACAGGATTTATTGAAAAATATCTTTGGTGGGTTTATGATTATTTTCGATAATCCTTTTCAATTAGGCGACCGCATTTCTATTGATGGTAATTATGGTGAGGTAGTTAATATCGGAATGCGAACAACCCAAATCAACACCCTTGACGATTCGATAGTAACCATTCCCAATTCAAAAATTATCAATACCAATGTGAGCAATGCAAATACAGGCGCGCTAGACTGTATGGTAGTAGTGAATTTGTGGTTGCCCATTCATATTAATGCAGCACAGGTGAAAAAAATTGCTTATGAGGCTGCTGTTACTTCCAAATATTTAAATATAGATAAAGGGGTAAATGTTCTGTTTTTTGATACATTCGACAAACAAGCAGCTACTAATGTGAAGGTAAAAGCGTATGTGTTAGATGCTCGATATGAAAAGGCTTTTGAAAGTGATGTAACCGAAGCTGCTAAAAAAGCCTTTAATGAGGCCAAAATTTATTAATTTTGTAGAAAGATTGAAGTCAATTAACATGATAGTCGTTTAGAACTACACCTTTAATTTTATGAGTAGAACAACTGTAGCTATTTTAACCATTGCCTTATTAAGTGCCATTGCCCAATTTTTTTTACCTTGGTGGACTATTGCCATTGTGGCCGCCCTTGTAACATTGGTATTACAATTAAAACCCTCCCATGCCTTTTTTAGTGGCTTGTTAGGAGTAGGGGGGCTATGGTTGGCAATGGCTTTATTCTTTAGCCTTCGCAATCACTTTATTTTAAGCAGCAAACTCGCCGAATTATTTTCCTTATCCAATAGTGTTTTTCTATTATTATTCACCGCATTAATCGGTGGTTTAACCGCAGGAATGAGTGCGCTCACCGCCAGTTTATTCCGACAAGCCTTACGTCCCCCCGAACGCCCGTTCAGCAATCGGCGATGGTAGGATTGTGGTTTAGAGACGCAAGATATTGCGTCTGTACAAGGTAGAGGTAAGCCAGAGAAAATTCGTGAATTTTCTTTATTAGAGGGAGATTCCGAGTTTATAGAGTGTTTTTTTGCCAGTATGTAATTTAGGATAATTGGTGTTTATAATAATCTATTATTTTTTGAAAAACACCTAATAACTCCTCAATTTTGCCTAAATAATATTTATTTATATCTACTGTAATCGTATCCCCTTCTAATTTCATAAATACCCAATCATCTCCTGTTGTTACACATCCATATATTTTATCCAATTTGCTTCCATAGTCCTGATTGTAGATGCGCGCGCCTAGCATTTGCGCTGCACACTGAGGCACACCTATCTCAATATCGTTCTTTTTAGCCTCAACTATGGTTAATATTGGGGTATTAATGTCAAATGTTCCCACATCTTTTGCCAATATAAAATCACATTCACCTGATAGGCCTTTTGATTTATCTGCTATTAAGGTATCCCCTGAATAGATAGTAAAAAAATGTTCATTGCGTTTCATCAATTCCAATAAAATAGGCATGACAATGAGTTCAGACCTAGCCTTTTCACTGCGAACAGGTAAGCGTTCTGCTAGTGTTAATGCCTCAGATAAAAACGAACTAATGGCTTGTGTTTCAATATCTTTAAATAATTTACCTATTTTATTAGAAATGCCAAAATTGGTTTTTAATTGTTTTAATGTAAAATCACTGTATGCCATAGGTTGGTTGTTACTTGTTTATAAAATTCAATTAGATTTAACCTAAATATAATGAATTTTACCTCTTTTCACAAAAAAAGTCTCTATTTTCATTTTGCAATCGGCGATGGTAGGATGTGGTTGCGAGTTGGGTAGTTGTGAGTTTTAGGGAAGTTCATTACAAAATCTAATCACTAATTTCTAAAAATCTAATTACTACACTATACATAAATTACAGTTTTGTTCATTTCATTTTCAATAATGGGATTTATATATTTTTTATTAACTAAGTCAATTTTGGATATGTTAAATAAGTTTTTAAAAAATAGTTCTAGTTCAAAAAGTTCTTTTATACCTAAATACGTTCCTTCTTCCAATTGATACACTAGATCAATATCACTATCTTTATTTTGTGAGTTCGTTGAATAACTGCCAAACAATCCTATTTTTAAGATGTTAAACTGCTTTCTAAGAATATCTTTATGGTTACTTAAAACCTTAATTATTTGGGATTTATCCATTTTTTAATTAACTTTTATGTGCTTATTATAGCAATATAATATTTTTTTTTGTAATCGAAACTATAGGTTGAGTGTCTATGTCTTTAAATATGAATAGCAAGCAATTTTTTTAACTAAATAAGTACTTGGACAAAATTAATGTTGCAATAGTAAAAGACTAAACTGCTCACTTCTAATACTTTAGAACAAAATTGTGCACAATTAAATAGTGCTTGGCACTTAATAACGCAAAGTCACTGTAAATCATTGAGTTATTGTTGCTTGTTTTAAAGTTAAGATTTAAGTTTTTTTTCCTCTTTTTACAAAAAAACCTCTATTTTGAATTACCAAAATAGAGGTTTACAGAAGGAGATATTAAAATAATACTAAAAACAATCTTGATTTTATAATCTTATATCTTAAATCTTGCGTCTTATATCTCTTGTCTCACATCTCCCGTCTCATTAATTCACGACTAATTTTTTATTGGTTAAGCTAAAACCCTGTACGATTTTCAAGAAATAAGTCGCATCTTTCGTTACAGGAACATCAATGGGTGTTTCGTAAGTGCCTGTAAACTCATCTACAGTTTCCTTGTAAATTTCATTACCTTTGACATCTATCACCAAAATTTCGGTATCTTCTTCCTCAGGAACGGAGAAACTTAAATAAAATTCCCCAGTTTTTTCATCTGGTGCAAATGCAATATCCGCCACTTCCAAATCGTCATTTCCTTGAAAAGCAACACGTTGTAAACTAGCTCCTGCCAAAGCTGCTCGTTCTGCTACACTCAAATCTTGAATCGTTACAGATACTTTTTGCCCTCTATAATTATAGTGTTTCACCACAGGCTTGTCACCCGTAAAATAGTCTACCGCTTGCTGGGCGTAGTCCTGTATCCAAGAACTATTGCTGTTGTTTTGTTGAGCAAAAGCATCATTGGAAAAATTGAACAAACAGAAGGTTAGGACTAATGATAGTGAAAAAAAATGCTTTAAATACTTCATTAAGTATAAAGTTTAAGTTTTAAAAATTAGTTAAAGACTTCTGACTAGCGATAATAGCAAGTAATTAGACAAAATTAAAAAGTAATAAGTATTTGCACAATCATTAAAAGGGACTCTTTATTTGATTAAAATAATGAGAGTCAATACTTTAGAACAAAATTGTGCACAATTAATTAGTGCTTGGCACTTAAGTAACTAGACAAAATTAAATGACATTTGAACTTGTCATAAACTGTTAATAATGAATGAACTATCTCAAGTCTTATGTCTCACATCTTATGTCTAAGTACTTAATAATTAAAATATTGTGTCTATTATACTTACATCCAAAGATAGTAATTTTTTTGGTCTATAGTTTTGATGTTTTGAATTATATTTCTAGTTCTACACTTACTGATTCGCAACTTGATTATTGAACGGAGTACAGCACAACTTTAGTCTATAAATGTTGTCATTTTACACAAAATTTATACGAGTTTAACTATTTGGGATTGTTAATTTTTCTTTTTTTTGTTTGAAAAAAATAGGGTTTTTACACTTTAAAAAAGGTACTTTTGTTAAAAAAATAATCAGAAAACGCTTGTACATCAATGATTTCACTACTTCAACAATTTAGTATTTCCTTTACCAATGGTTTTTTACCCGACTATGCGCCATTATTAAACTTGCCTAAAGATTTTCAGATATGGGAAGAAGTAGCTCGTCAATTATCTCCTTTGATTCATGCGCGAGCAGTGCGTAAGGTATTGGAAAACATGCCTTTATTACAGATTGATAGTCTACAAACTCTAGCAGAATTAGAGCGTGCCATGTTGCTCTTGTCTTGTTTTGGTCATGCTTTTATCTTTTGTCCTCCCGAGGAGAAAAAGTATTTGCCTGCTTCCGTAGCTGTGCCTTGGGTAGCTGTATCCGAAAAATTAGGGCGGCCACCAATCGTTACACATGCCTCTTTAATTGCCCATAATTGGCGAAAAATTGATCCAAAAGGGCCAATGACAAGCGATAATTTGGCAACTTTGATGTTGCTAAATGGTGGGGTAGATGAGGCGTGGTTTTATCTATTAACAATGGAAATCGAAGCAAGGGGCGCAGTGGCTATTCCACATATTTTGGCTGCTCAAACCGCTATCGAACAAGATGATAAGCCTGCCGTAGCCGATGCCCTACAACACATTTTAACAACCATTGTAGCCATTACCGATTTGCTGAAAAGGATGCGAGAATATTGCGATCCATATATTTTTTACCATCGAGTGCGTCCTTTTTTGTCTTCTTTTGAAAATATTGATTATCAAGGGGTTAAAAAGCAAAATATGCGTAGTTATAATGGAGGAAGTGCTGCCCAAAGCGTATTGATTCAGGTACTTGATGTCGCTTTAGGTATTCAACACAAAGAGCGTTCTTCTAGCCAGTTTTTATTGCGAATGAGACAATATATGCCGCCTAAACAGGCTGCTTTTATTACTTATGTAGAAAAAAATATACACATCCCTAATTTTTGCCTAAAAAATAGCTCCTTAACGCCTTTATATAAAGAATGTGTTGCTGCTTTACACGCTTTTAGACAGGAACATTTAAAAATTGTAGCCGAGTATATTTTTGCCCATGTGGAAAAAGTCGGAACGGGACATGTCGGTACAGGCGGCACCCATCCAATGATTTTTTTAAAACAACTGAGAAATGATACGGAAGTGGAATAAATGGAAAATGGAGAGTTGAAAATTGAAAATTATTTGATTTGTGATTCTTTTTGAAATGAGTTGTGTAGCGACAGCTTTAGCTGTTATAAATTGTTGATTCGTGATTAGTAGATCAGTGATTGGTGATTAGTAGATCAGTGATTGGTGATTAGTAGATCAGTGATTGGTGATTAGTAGATCAGTGATTGGTAGATGGGGCGGTATTATTTTAAAATGAGTTGTGTAACGACAGCTTTAGCTGTTATAATATCGTAGATTCGTGATTGGTGGATTTGTGATTAGTAGATCAGTGATTTGTAATAAGATGAATCATTTGATTTGTGATTCTTTTTGAGATGAGTTGTGTAATGACCGCTTTAGCTGTTATGGTTCGAATAAAACATTTTGTAAAAAAAACAAATTAAAAATGACTAAAACCATTACATTAGTACAAGGCGATGAAATATTTGCCACAGGCGTAGTTCTTAAAGCATTAAAAGTGACCATTAATGGGAAAGAACAAATACGATGGATTGCTACCTCCTTTGAAGATAGCAGTTTTTATGATGGCGAGGAAATAGATGTTTATACCTACGCCGATTCCTTTGAAAAATTGACCATCAATAGTTCTGAGGAAGATTAAACAAGTCGAAAATTTTTCCAAAAAAAAATGCTCCACAACTTCATTTAAGTTATGGAGCATTTTTTATATAAATCGTCGAATCCACTAATCACGAGTCAACGAATCACTAATCACGAATAATCTTACAACAAAGGAGCAATCACCAATGCTACTACAGACATCAACTTCAATAAGATGTTCAAAGACGGACCAGAAGTATCTTTAAATGGATCACCAACAGTATCACCAACAACGGTTGCTTTGTGAGCAGCAGAACCTTTATAATGCATTTCGCCTTGAATTTCAACACCTTCCTCAAACATTTTCTTTGCATTATCCCAAGCACCACCAGCATTTGACTGGAAAATCGCCATCAAAACACCTGTAACGGTTACACCTGCCAACAAACCGCCTAGCATTTCTGCACCGCCACCAAAGCCAACTAATACAGGGCTTAACACAGCGATTAAACCGGGCAATACCATTTCTCGGATAGAGGCAGCCGTTGAAATTTCAACACATTTGCTGTATTCCGCTTTACCATCTGCTGCTTCAAAAGTAGCTTTATCCTCATCGCTCCAATCTTCTTGCTCTTTCCCTTCATTTTTACGCATCACATCCAATGCAGCTTTCAATTCAGGAATAGATTTGAACTGTCGTCTTACTTCCTGAATCATATCCATTGCAGCACGACCAACGGCGTTCATTGCTAAAGAAGAAAATAGGAAAGGCAACATACCGCCCAAAAATAAACCTGCCATTACCACAGGATTCGCGATATTGATGCTTGTAATACCTGCGGTTGTCATAAAGGCTGCAAAAAGTGCAAGAGCCGTTAAAGCTGCCGAACCGATGGCAAAACCTTTACCAATCGCTGCGGTTGTATTACCCACTGCATCCAATTTATCAGTACGCTGACGCACCTCTTTAGGCAATTCCGACATTTCCGCAATACCGCCTGCATTATCCGAAATCGGACCATAAGCATCTACCGCCAACTGAATACCTGTATTTGATAACATCCCTACAGCTGCAATGGCAATACCATATAAACCAGCAAAATAGTGTGCGCCGATAATCGCAATTGCCAATACAATAATAGGCAATGCGGTTGATTGCATTCCTACACCCAAACCAGCAATGATATTAGTTGCCGAGCCTGTCAATGATTGTTCTACAATAGATTTAACGGGTTTGGTACCTGTGCCTGTGTAAAATTCGGTTATCAGTCCAATCAATAAGCCTGAGCCTAAACCAAAAATAACCGCCGCAATTACGCCCCATTCTGTATACGTTACACCGTTGAAAGTCCAGCTACTAGGCATCATCCACAATACGATGGCAACAGTCGCAACCAACATAATACCAGCCGATAAAAATTCGCCTCTATTCAATGCTTTTTGAGGATCACCACCTTCTTGCACACGCACAAAGAAAGTACCAATGATAGAAGTGATGATACCTACACTCGCTAACACTAAAGGCAATAAAACCGCATTTAAACCGCTAAAAGCATTATCCGCTTCAAAGCCCTCAGACACGCCAATAAAAGCAGCACCCAATACCATTGTACCAATAATAGACCCCACATAAGATTCAAAAAGGTCAGCACCCATACCAGCCACATCACCCACATTATCACCCACATTATCAGCGATAGTTGCAGGGTTCAAAGGATGGTCTTCTGGAATACCGGCTTCCACTTTTCCTACTAGGTCGGCTCCTACGTCTGCCGCTTTGGTGTAAATACCGCCACCTACGCGAGCGAATAAAGCGATAGAAGATGCACCAAAAGAAAAGCCCGTCATTACCGTAATCACTTTGTCAATGTCCCAACCAGAACTACAGTACATATTGAACAACAAGCCCAAGCCCAATACACCTAAACCAACAACACCCAAGCCCATTACCGAGCCACCTGCAAAAGCGATTTCAAGGGCTTTGCCTAAACCTGTACGAGCAGCATTCGTTGTGCGAACATTCGCCTGTGTTGCCACCATCATACCGATGTAGCCCGCCGCCGCCGAGCAGATAGCCCCTAAAATAAACGAACCTGCTATCCAAGGGGAGGAACTTGCTGTATTTCCACTAATAGCCAAAAGCACAGCAACTATAGCCACAAAAATAGCCAATACACGGTATTCAGCACGCAAAAAAGCCATTGCACCATCGGCAATATGCTTGGCAATGTCCTTCATCTTATCCGTACCAGCGTCTTGTTTTGCTACCCACTGCGACCGCCAATAAGTATATAACAATGCTACAATTCCTAATATTGGAATAATCCTAGTAAGAAATTGATCCATATCCTTCTATTTTTAGTTTTTTAATATGATTTCCAAAAGAGACGCAAATTTATTAATTACTATTTGCTTTAACTAATTCAGAAGGTTTTTTTTTGTTTATTAGTGATTTGGGGATTGAATTACGAATTTTTTGAATGGTGGGTTTGTAGAGACAAGGCACGCCTTGTCTCCTCAGGACATGAATGTGT
>JAHDHV010000478.1 GCA_020631155.1 Bacteroidota bacterium
TCGGCCCAAATGCGGCAGGCAAATCTAATATTTTTGAAGCATTGGAATATTTTAATTTGTCTGTTTCTGGCATACCAGAAGTAGAGAAGTTGTTTGGTGGGTCTAAAGCTGTTTTAAATACTAGCTTAAACGTTAGAGAAATAGACTTAGCTTTTGAGTTTGAAGATTTTGAGACTTCAATATCCAGTAGTCATCGTCTTAATCTCAAAAATTTTAGCATTTTAGATACATATGTTATTTTGTTTGGAAAAAATATCTATCCTTCTTTAGAAGCACTTAATAAAGCAGAAGATTTTAAAGGCGACAAAGAAACCTATAAACAATTCTTTTTCAACTTCTCTCGCTTATTTATCAATAAAAAAGAACTGGTAAAACTCAATTATAAAGATGCAGAAAGGCTTCGCATTGATGCAGGTAATTTGGAAAAAGTATTGAAGCGCGTTTTAATGGATGAAATGATTCGGGAAGAATTATTAGAATGGTTAGATTTGCTTGTTCCTGAATTATCTAATATTGAAATTCATTCTGATAATATCAGTGGTATAGATACCCTTTTGGTTTATGAAAAATACAGCCAAAAACCTTTTACTAAAAACCTTATTTCGGATGGCACTTATAATATTTTAGCCTTATTAACCGCCATTTATCAATCTGACGAACCGCAATTTTTATGTATTGAAGAGCCAGAAAATGGACTAAACCCTTTGGTTGCTAGGGAATTAGCTAATATATTCAGGCAAATATGCGAAGAAAAAGGGCATTACATCTGGCTCAATACTCATTCGCAAAGCCTTGTTGCTGCTCTCCGCCCTGAAGAAGTTGTTTTGGTGGATAAAGTAAAGGGAGCAACGCAATTAAAGCAATTGGCAGGTACCAATTTACATGGTTTGCGGATGGATGAGGCTTGGTTCACGAATACATTAGGGGGAGGTTTGCCGTATTAAAAAAATAATCCAGTTTATTACCACATAAAATCAACCTCAATAATTTAAAAATATTAGAGTTTGGAGTTGAATCACTTTTTTACCTTTTAGTTAGAAAAAAAAATATTTTGTATAATTTTGGTTATAAAATAAAAAGGAATTGTAAATTAATTGCATTAAAAAATAAAAACTTTAAAACCTTATAACTTTTCAACCTTCCAAACGCTAAAAAAAATACAACACCAATTATGTCTATATTAATTAAAAACGGCAGAATTGCCACCGCCGAATCCGACTACATCGCCGATATTTACATCGAAGGCGAAACCATTGCAGCCATTGGTAAAAACCTGAAAATCAATGCTGATACCGTTATTGATGCGACCGATAAAATCGTATTTCCGGGGGGGATTGATCCGCATGTTCACCTAGATATGCCGTTTATGGGTACTTTTTCTAGTGATGATTATTCTAGCGGCACCCTAGCAGCGATGCACGGCGGTACTACAATGGTCATTGATTTTATTTTGCAAACGCAAGGCGACAGCCTCTACAATGCCCTGCGAACTTGGCAAAAAAAATCGGAAGGCAAAGCCTATGGTGATTACTCCTACCATATGGCGGTCACAGATTTTAACGAAAACACCAAAGCCGAAATCCAGCAAATGGTTGATAAAGAAGGGATTACCTCTTTTAAAACCTTTATGGCCTACAAAGGCGCGCTCATGATTGACGACGGGCAAATGGTGGCACTAATGCATGAGGTCAAACGCTGTGGCGGTATGGTGACGGTACATGCGACTAATGGCGATATGATTGACCATCTGATTGCGAAGCACCGCGCAGAGGGCAAATTGTCGCCTTTATACCACTACCTATCGCAGCCCGAAGTAACGGAAGCCGAGGCATCGGGGCGTTTTGTGGATATGGCATCCTATACCGATGTGCCAGCCTATATTGTACACCTCACCTGCGAGGGCGCGCTCAATGCGGTGCGTAATGCCAGCAAGCGCAACCAAAAAGTGTTTGTGGAAACCTGTATTCAGTATTTGCTGTTGGATGCTTCGCTCTATGAAAAGGACTTTGAAGGCGCGAAATGGGTGATGAGTCCACCACTACGTCAGCCTAAAGACCAAGAAACGCTTTGGGCAGGCATCAATCAGGGCGTTGTACAGGTGGTAGCGACCGATCACTGTCCGTTTATGTGGGAGCAAAAGCAGATGGGCAAAGGTGATTTTTCTAAAATTCCAAATGGACACCCTGCTATTGAAAATCGCGTAGAATTACTTTATTCTGAGGGCGTTGCAAAAGGGCGAATTAGCCTCAATAAATTTGTGGAGGTGAGTTCGACTAATGCAGCGAAAATTTTTGGTATGTACCCCAAAAAAGGTTGTATTGCCATTGGCTCGGATGCTGATATTGTTATTTTTGATCCGACTGAAAAGCACACTATTTCTGCCGAAACGCATCATATGAATGTGGATTATTCGGGCTATGAAGGCTGGGAATTGACAGGAAAATGCAAAACGATTATTATGCGCGGACAAGTGGCGATTGACAATGGTAAAGTCTTGATTGACAAGGGATACGGACAGTTTGTAAAGCGTGGTAAAATATCGAAAGTGATTTAGACTTTTGGATATTTGGCTTTTTAGATATTTGGCTTTTAGAGCTTACTTGGAAAGTACCTACCAATTATCTTAACAAAAATACAGCCCTGTCATAGTATAATTCGTGCTATGACAGGGCTTTTTTTATTTTTTTGGTATAGATTATTTTAAATTTATATAATTTTAGAATGTCAATTGTTAATGATTTGTTAATGTTGTTGAGATAGCTCCAAATTTTCTTTTTTTAGTGTATTTTTGAAGCATTACCAGTATAATGTTTTTTTTGTGAAAAGCTACATTCTAACAAGAGCATTGCCATATCATAATAATGTGTTTTTGATGTAGTTTATGAAGGGCTTTTGTAAATGCTTCGTTTTCTCTAGCCTTCAATAGTTTCATCAACTTTTTTTGCCATTGTTCTTTTTCTGTTTGGGTGAGTTTATTGGCAATGCCATAGAGTGCGCCTTCACAATTTTCAAAATACAAATCAAAAAGTCGCTCAATAGGGTACTTTGAGAGCCATATATTATCAGATTCACTCAAATCTTCGGAATATTGATAACCATAAAAATTGCCTTTTTCAACGTTTATTAGTTCAAAATTTCCGTCATAGGCTATGGAATCAAGCAATACAGACTGTTTAAAAACATACAAATATTCATGCTCAAAAGGGAATGGCACATTTGTCATTTTAATGCGATGCAACTCCTTAAAAAGCTGTTGTTGACGAGCAGTTTGTAGGATTTGCACTACTTTATCTTTTGCCTCATACAAGTATGTTTTTTCCGCATCATAATAACAAAAGTCTTCGCCTAAAATTTCACCCGTATTTTCATACCTCACATAATAGTGTTGTTCATTAATAACAATTTCTGCAACATCAAAACTTGGTACATCTGCTTGTACTATATGTATATTTGTTGATAAGGTCAAAATGATGTACATAGTCATTTTTAGTATTTTAGCTAAATAAGTCATATTTTTGGTTATTTTTAACTGAGTCAAGGCATTAATTTTTTTAAAAAAATCTCCCTATGAAACATTATCTATACATTATTTTTTTACTCCACTCTAGTTTGGCATTTGCACAAGTTGATGCGGATGGATTATGGCGAGTGCCCAAAGGAGTACAGATGAAAATTGATCAATGCTATACCTATTGTTTGGATAGGGAGCAAATTCAGAACGATTCTATAACAGATTTTTTGCAAATGATAAATCGTAAAATAGAATTTCGCAAAGCTTATCACTCTAAGGTTACAGAACAAATCATAAAAAAAGTAGGGGTAAAAAAAGCTAAAAAAACGCCTTTCCCAACTCCTAAACAGTTGAGCGCAATTAAATATGACACCATTATAGAAACGTATTTAATGCGATTGGGGGGGCATGAGCAACAAGCCGTAGACTATGAAACGATAGTTTGGTCTAATAGCTCCGCACTTTGTCAACTGCCCCAGAGTAAAGATTGCAGAACAGTTTGTTTATATGCATCGCCCAATAAATTTGGGTTCAAAGAGGTGCTAATACCTACTAAGTCAAGCCTCCCAATAGGTTTGAAAAGGGGCATCAATTTAAAAGATGATGAAGAATGGGTTATAGCACCCACCTATGGTTCGCTCACTACAGAACAAGTTTTGGTTGCTAATGATCTTTCCAGTGTTATTTTGCCTGTTACAATGGATGTTAGTGATAAATTAAAATCATTGAAAAGTGTTATAGCTAATGCTTATACCGATTGGCTTCAAATTCAGTGTTTTGAGGTGACAGATAGGAAGGTTACTATCCCCTATTTATCTTACGCACTTCACAAAAAAGGATTTGCTAAAAGGCGTTTTACCAATGAATTAGATGCTCAATTTATCAAAGATTTATTGCATTTTCAAGAAAAAAAAGGGCTTAAAAAAGGCGTGATTAACCAAGCAACTTTGGATAGTTTAACTATAAGTGACGCAGAGCGTCCATATAATGATTGGGACGTGAGAAAAATGTTGGAAGA
>JAHDHV010000479.1 GCA_020631155.1 Bacteroidota bacterium
AGCGGCCGTCGGTTCTAGTGATCACCACATTTATCTGGTGGATTTGGATAAATGGACGGTTGTTCAACGCTTTAAACAGCACAACAATTCGGTATTTTCTGTACAGTTTTCCCCTGATGGTCAATATCTATTATCTGGCTCGCGTGATGCACATTTGGGTATTTTTCAAGCAAATAATCAAGAAAAAAGCCACTTTTCATGGCAAAAAAGCCTACCTGCCCATCTTTTTACCATCAATCACATTGCTTTTAGCTCCGACCAACGATATTTTGCTACTGCTAGTCGTGACAAAAGCCTCAAAATTTGGTCTGCCAGCGATTTTAGCCTGCTCAAAGTCATTGACTACACTAAACCTAAAATCAACGCCCATAATCATTCCGTCAATAAATTGTTGTGGCTAGATAATCACACCTTGCTTTCAGCCAGTGATGATCGCAGCATGATGATTTGGGAAATTTTAGAGTTTGAAAAGTTGTAAAGCAATTAAAATTGCTTTTTGGCTATTTGGACTTTTAACTCTTTAACTTTCAGAAATCAGTTTTAATGAATTGTCTTTTGTAATTTGTATAGATTTTTGATTTTTAAAATATTAAGTGTCAAGCACTAATTAATTGGGCATAATTTTATTCTAAAGTATTGACTTTTAATTTTTTAACCCAACAAAGAGTCCCATTTAATTATTGTGTAGTACTTATAATGGCAAAGCCATCGTTACACAACTCATTCAAAAAGAAACTAAAAAGCCCGAAAACGAATCACTAATCTACTAATCACGAATCCACGAGTTGTCAAAATAGCACAAATAAGTATTTAGACATAAGATTTAAGACATGAGATGTGAGACAATTCAATCACTATCAACATTTTATAACAAATTCAATAGCTGTTTAATTTTGTCTACTTACTTAGTTTGGTTAAAAACATAGCATTTGAAACATAAACTAAACCTTTGCCAATTCACCTTTTAAATAATCAATCACCTTAACCTCGAGTGCATCCATATTGCGTTTTTCTGACATATACCAAGAAAGCCAATCGCCAAAATAAACCAAATACATCATCTGTTCCATTTTATTATTGCCTTTGGCAGTGATGTTAAATATACATTCTGTATAATTATTGATAATATCTCGATTGATATTGATACGATATTGATTGCGTTCAAAAGTATCGCTAGTATGGAAAAAAATCGGTGCAAACTGATTGTCTTCTGTGCGCCAGCCAACGAGTTCGTTGTGGTTCATTTCAGGAATAACATGATGCCAGCACAACATTTTGCTGTTTTCGTTAAACTGTTGTCGCCAGCGAATGGCTACCGATTCATAGCCGTCTGTAGCGTATATAATCGGAATTTTATTGTATAACTGTTCTGCCCATTCTTTTGCGTTCACTCTAATATCATGGTCTTCTCGCTCTAATAATTTGGCTGCTCCTGCAATTTGACTAATAAATCCTTCTTCAATAAAGCCTAAATGATGCAGTATAAATAATTGTTGCACAAAAGAATAACCCAAACAAGCGCGCGGCGAAGGACTATCGCCCGGTAATTGGATAATGTCCAGTTTACATTCGGCAGCGAAATCTGCCATTTTACCGCCCGAAGTAATACACACAATTTTAGCATTGCGCTTCCATGCCTCTTTTAGTGCCATAATTGTCTCCTCTGTATTGCCTGAAAATGAGGACGCAATCAACAAGGTTTTATCATCTACAAAAGCTGGCAAATGATAGCCTTTATTAACAGACATTGGCAACTGTAAAGTCTTGGCTAACAGGTCTATAACGATATTTGCCCCCATGCCAGAGCCTCCTAAACCTGTTACCAAAATGTTGCGAATTTCTTGAGTTGGCGCATTTAGCTTCGCATTAATACCAATTTCTAGTGCTTCTCGCAACTGTGCAGGAAACTGGCTAATTAGTTGATCCATCATGATTTATTGCACTTAGTTATTAAAATTGTATATTTTTATTAAGGGGACTTAAACAGCTGCAAAGTTAGCGAAATAAGTACCTAAGTAAAATAAAACAACATTTTTTTTCATGGCTTCTTTATAGACTTATGTTCAGAAGAATTAACATTTTATTATAAAAACTAATTTCGCTCTTTTCGCCCCCCTAATTGGTAAGCCAAACTAGTGCTAAGGTACAAATTGTAATAGTCATTAGGTATCAAATCGCTAATTTCTTGGATGGATAAAATACCATAATTAGCTGATAATGAGACCACTAATCTAGGGTTAACTTGTAAGCGTCCACCACCCACAAAGCCAAAGTCTAATTTATTTAGGGAATCACTTTCATCAAAAGTTTCTAAAGAATTTTCAGAAAAAAAGAAGGGAGCTTCTCCTACATCTACAATTGCCTCACCTGCATTTTTTCCTTGTATTAAATATGCAAAACGAGTACCTATATTTAATCCTAATTTTTCAGAAAATTGATACAAAACACTAATTGGCAAGTCCACATAACCTAAGCTATACTCTCCTTTAGCCTCTGCGGTATAAATAGTTTCAATAAAAAAAGTCCCCCCTGCCGTTTCCAAGCCGTATAAGGTGTCAGTTGGAGGTATATAACGCTGATAGTTTACCCCTGTGCCGCTATATCCTAACTCTGACAGTACCAACCATTTAGTTCCTAATTTATATTGTACATAAACGCCAAGATTGGGTTTTAGTGAAGGCGAGCCGCTATCATTTTCTCCATAAGGGCCTCGCAATGCGCCAACATTCCCTCCGCCTTTCACTCCATAAGACACTTTTTGGGCAAAAACGCAAGTATCGCTAAAAAAAACACTGATTAACAGGCAGTAAAGTATAGTCAAAGGTTTCATAAGCCAATAGTTTTAGTAGTGTGTGATATTGACAATGGTATATTAATCTTTTTTTTCAATTCAAAACATTGATTTGACTAAATGCTCTCCATCAAAAACGTTGATTCGTAGAACCGTGATTAGGTGTTTTTTGATGAGGGTTCTCTTTTTTTAATAATTTATGCAATGAAGGCTTTAGTCGTTATCCCCTTTACAGATAATTGATAATCAAAACTTTAAATAAAATTTAAAACTCAATTAATAATTGCCAGTTTTTGATTTCTAACAGTTAAGTATCTAAAGGGCTAAATAGCCAAAAAGCAAGCTGATAATATTATTATGGTCAAGGATTAGGAGTAATATGAGTGTGTCAGAAAAAGAGGGATTTCATATAATAGCTATTTGCCTTGATCTTACAAAGTGTTGTATTCCCTACGTTTTTTTCTTTTTTACTTGATAAAATAGTAAGGACGTAATGCATTACGTCCCAACAATCAAGACTGTGAAACTTTTTCGCGCTTAACGCAAAAACTTTCAAGGTCGCTCTTCAAAGCCAATAAAAAGAGACTATTTTGTTTTTTTGGAAAAGTAAATTTTTCCCTTCATATAAAAAAACATTGCGATTCCCTAAATTCTTGACACACTCGAGTAATATCAAACATATTTCTAATTTACCATTGTCAAGGTGATTTACTTTATGTTTGTTCTTTATATAAAGTTAGTCAAAATCTACCAACTTTCCTATTAAGAACACTTAAAAATTGTGTACCTTGTCAGGTATTTTTTTAGCGGCTCAATTAGTCAAACTAAATAACAATATTTAATTATAAAATTTAAAAAATATGAAAATAGCATTGCTTGGATATGGAAAAATGGGAAAAACCATTGATGCATTGATTCAAAAAAAATGGGTAGGCAAACACGAAGTTGTTTTAAAAATTGATAAACATAATGCCCCTGAACTAACCCCTAAGCTATTGGCTAAAGCGGATGTTGCCATTGAATTTAGCACCCCTAAAACCGCAGTTTCCAATATTTTAAGTTGTTTTGAGGCAAATGTACCTGTAGTTGTGGGCACGACAGCCTGGCATGAACAATTACCCAAAGTAACTGCCATTTGCAATAAAAAAAATCAATCTTTATTGTATGCGTCTAATTTTAGTATTGGAGTAAATATCTTTTTTGCACTCAATCGAAAGTTAGCAAAAATGATGAATAGACATTTTGATTATCAATTACAAATTGACGAAATTCATCATCTTGAAAAGCTAGATGCGCCAAGTGGTACTGCTATCACTCTTGCTAATGGCATCATTCACAACAATCAACAAAAGCAAACATGGATAAATCAAGCCTCTGATAATCAGGCAGATGTGCCTATCATTTCCCATCGTGAAAAAGATGTCAAAGGGACACACATTATCACCTATGCTTCGGCAATTGATACATTAGAAATCAAACATACAGCACACTCCAGAGAAGGTTTTGCACATGGGGCTATTCTTGCTTCACAATGGTTATTAGACAAAAAGGGGATTTTTACAATACAAGATATGTTGCAATTTTAAAAAAGATGAAAATTTTCTATTAAGTGCCAAGCACTATTTAATTGTGCACAATTTTGTTCTAAAGTATTAGAAATGAGGAGTTTAGTATTTTACTATTGTAACATTAATTTTGTCTAAGTACTTATTTACTAGTAAATTGTAC
>JAHDHV010000480.1 GCA_020631155.1 Bacteroidota bacterium
CGAATCCACGAATCACAAAGCATCATTTTCAACTTTCAATTTTCAACTCTCCATTTAATACATGTTTCCGAATCGCTTTAACAGCTTTTTCTGCCCCTCCGCTTGTAATAAAAGCATTTTTTAGCATATTTAGCGACTTTTTGTAAGAATTTTGTAAAAATATTTTATCCACCGTTTTGCGTAAACTGACTACATTCACTTTTTCCATTGGCAAATAAATTCCTGCACCTACTTCCTCGGCACGTAAAGCATTGATCTGCTGCTCTAAAGTCTGTGGAATCATGATTAAGGGCGTTTCATAATAGATGCCTTCTTGCAAACTGTTCATGCCTACATGCGTGATAAAAATACTCGCTTTTTCCAAAACCGCCAATTGTGGGATATAGTGACGAATAATGAAGTTTTTAGGAATTTCCCCTAAAGTTTTTATAGCCGTCTCCCTACCAATTGCCAAAACAACCACTGCATCCAGTGTTTTTAATGCCTGAAAACAAAGGCGATAAAAAGCGGTTTGCTGCCCCGACATAATCGTACCCAAAGAAATATACACCACTTTACTATTTTCTAGCTGCTCCATAGGAAAGTCCATCATTTCCTGTCGTCCCGAAATGGTTGGACCAATAAATACAAAGTGTTTATCAGCGCGCTCAGAATTAGCCTGCAATAAACGAGACGTATATACAATATTTAATGCTTCGTCATTATAATAAGTGTCCTTCATTCTTCGAATGTCTAGGCCGTATTGTTGCTTTATTTTTTTTGCCAATGAAAAAAAAGCAGGTATATCGGGAATCGCTCGCCAAATGGTTTTTAGGATAGGCAGCCACAAACTAGGCTTGGGTTTTCCGCCAAGCGGCAGAAAAAAGGGAATGGTAGAAATCGCTGGAATTTGCAATTGTTGAGCAGCTATTTTTGCCCACATACAAGTGGTATCATGCAAAATATAATCAGCTTGTAGTTCTCTGAGTTCATCCAATAAAGGAGGGAGCAACTGTAGCGTTTTTTCCATCATTACATTGCTAAATTTCACCAAATGCAAAGACAAATAAGCAAAATCAAACTCCATACTAATAGGATAAGGGCGATAGTTAGCTCCAAGCGAAGTCAATGTCGCTTCAAAATTGGCGGAGGTATAATAAACGACTTCTTCGCCCCGTGCAATCAGTTCTTTAACAATGGCTAAACTAGGGTTTACGTGTCCGTAAGCTGGTAAATTAAAAAAAATAACTTTCATTTTATATGATTGTCGGGGCGTAATGCATTACGCCCGTTTTTGATTATTGAGGCGCAAAATCTTGCGTCTCTAAGATTAAATTTCAATTGCAAATTTCAGGATGTTTTGGGGAAATTTTGGTATTGAGAAGGGATTTTTTAAATCCAGTTTCACAAAAAAAAATCCCAAATAATTGTATAGGCTGTTAAATTTGCGTACATTTAATATAATTTTTGAGCCAAATTAAATATCACCCCTCTATCAAGCCTATAATTTGTACCCCTAATTTTAAGGTAAAAAATTGATTATCAATTAATTCAATAAATCGTAGAGACGCAAGTTCTTGCGTCTCTACTCATATTCAAACAAAAACACAATTATTTTTAAAAGCAAACATTTATGAAAAAACATTACTTACTAACAACACTATTAATGTGTTGCCTTAGTCTGTTGACTTTTGCACAAGACGAAACCTATACATTAACAGGGCAGGTAACCAATGAAGAGGGCGCGCCTTTAGTTGGGGTAAATATTGTGGAACAGGGAACAACTAACGGAACGGTAACAGATTTGGAAGGGAATTATGCCCTAAATCTTACGAATCCTACACCAACTTTGGTATTTAGTTTTATTGGCCATGAGTCGGAAGAGGTGATACTTGAAGCAGGACAAAGCGAATTAAATATGTCGTTGCGAGAGGGACTTAGCCTCACAGGGATTGAGGTAGTGGGAACGCGTAGTTTGAACCGTTCTGTTACAGAAAGTCCTGTGGCTGTGGACATTATACCGATTAGTGACATTGCTAATGATGTCGGTCAGTTGGATGTAAACCAACTATTACAATATGTTGCACCTTCCTTCAATGCCAATAGACAGTCAGGTGCAGACGGTAGCGACCATATTGATCCAGCTACTTTACGCGGCTTAGGCCCCGACCAAACCCTTGTATTATTGAATGGTAAACGCCGTCATCAATCCTCGCTTGTCAATATTTTTGGCACCAGAGGGCGCGGTAATACAGGTACAGACTTGAACGCCATTCCAGCCTCAGCCATCAAGCGCATTGAAATTTTGAGAGATGGAGCGAGCGCGCAATACGGTTCTGATGCGATTGCAGGGGTGATTAACATTGTACTAAAAGATGAGGTCAACAAATTTACGGGCATGGCAACCACAGGTATTTACCAAGAAGGCGATGGCGAAATGGCGCAAATTAGCGGAAATTACGGCTTGCCACTGGGCAATAACGGTGGATTTGTGAATATGACGGCGGATTTTCTCTATAAAGGCCGTACCAATCGCCCTGCTGATCCGAATGAATACGACATTTATCGCCGTCAGTTTGGCGATGCGGAGATGAGCAATTTTGGTGGTTATTTTAATGCTGTTCTTCCGTTTCGTGGAGGTACAGAATTTTATATGTACGGTGGGCACAACTACCGCGATACCGATGCTTTTGCTTGGACGCGCGATGCGGATAGCGATAGAAATATTCCAGCTATTTATCCTGATGGCTTTGATCCGCACATTCTATCTACGATCAAAGACAATTCGATTTCGGCAGGGGTACGTGGCAAAATTGGTGCTTGGAATGTAGATTTTAACAATACTTACGGCAAGAATCGCTTCCACTATTTTGTAGATGGCTCCCTGAACGCTTCTCTACTCGAAAGTTCGCCAACGCGCTTTGATGCAGGCGGTTTTTCACTCGCACAAAACACCACAGGCTTGTCTTTTTCTCGCTATTTCGATAATTTATTGGCAGGTACCAACATCGCTTTTGGAGTAGAATATCGGACGGATAATTACGAAATTTTTGCAGGGGAAGAAGCCTCTTGGCGAAATTATGGCATCATTGATACGGTAGTCAATGGCTTGGTGACGCAGGTAGATGTATTGGGTAGAGCAGGCGGTTCTCAGGGTTTCCCCGGCTTCCAACCTTCTAACGAATTGGATGAAGACCGTTCTAATGCAGCCGCTTATGTAGATGCAGAATTTGATTTTACAGATGCTTTTATGATTGCGGCGGCAGCACGTTTTGAAAATTACAGCGATTTTGGCAATACCATCAACGGGAAATTGGCGGCTCGCTATGAAATTATGCCACAGTTGGCTTTGCGCGGCTCGGTAAGCACTGGTTTTCGGGCTCCTTCATTACCGCAGATTTATTTTAATACAACTTTTACCGATTTCGTAGGGGGCGTACCTGTGGATAAAATCATTGCCAAAAACAACAGTCCGTTAACGCGCGCACTTGGGATTCCTGAATTGAAAGAGGAAACCGCCTTGAACGCAAGTGTTGGGCTTACGGCAAATGTGTCGGGTTTTTCGTTGACCGTTGATGGTTATTATGCCGATATTAAGGACAGAATTGTATTGACAGGTGCTTTTGAGGATACAGACGAGGATATTGGCGCGGAATTGCAGGCTTTAAATGTAGGTGCTGCTCAGTTTTTTACCAATGCCATTGATACGCGCACGATGGGCGTGGACGTAATTTTGAGTTATGCACAGCGTTTGGGAACTGGCAAATTAAGTGCGACTTTGGCAGCGAATTTCAATGATATGGAATTGGGCGATATTACGACTAGCGAAAAATTGAGGGGCAAGGAAGATGTCTATTTCGGCGCGCGTGAGCAGTCCTTTTTATTGGCTTCCGCACCTAATAGCAAAGCGAGTTTAACCTTTGATTATCAACTTAATCGCTTGAGTGCCAATTTGCGTTTTACACGCTTCGGAAAGGTAGAACTTATTGATTGGATTGATGAAATAGATACTTATAATGCTAAAATAACAACGGATTTGTCGGTAGGTTATAATATTGCGAAAAACCTATCTTTAACCGTAGGTGGTGCCAATATTTTAAATGTTTTACCCGACAAACAAGATACCGAAACCGAAACAGGCGGCAACTACGATCCCGTACAAATGGGCTTTAATGGTGCCTTCTTCTTCGGTCGCTTGAACTTTGGGTTTGAGTAATTAGATATAAGACGCAAGATATAAGATTTTTTGTTATTGTATCTTTGCTTTTTCAATAGCATGGTCATGTTGACTGGCTGTGCTATTGGAAAATTTTGATAATTATTTTGATGTGAATGATTTTTATATTCCTAAATCTTTAAAATAATCCAATACTGCTTGATTACCATTTTTTATGATTTCAGGAGGAGGAATTTTTAATGGATTGTCTTGTACACAAATACCATCTGTTAAGTAATCCCATTTAATGGGAACTCCTCTCTTAATACTGAAGACTCCGAAGATTTTTGTCTTGTTTTTTTGTAGGCTAAAATGTGATT
>JAHDHV010000031.1 GCA_020631155.1 Bacteroidota bacterium
ATCAACTCAATTCAATCCCCTACTAAATGATGACTAATTCTAATAATTAGAAGCAGTAATGTTATTGTTGTGTAAAATTATTAGAAGGGGTGATTTATCCGTGATAAGTAGCTAGACAAAATTAAAAGACATTTGAGCTTGGCATAAGTTATTAATAATAAACTTGTTCGGTAGGTTTGAGAGGCTATCTTGAATTTCAATTTTAACAGTGAAATCAAGGCAGTCAGCAGTCCCTTTTTTGGGGCTAAAATAATAGGTACATTTTCCTACTAATCTACCCAAGTTTAATCAATGTATTATCTCAAGTCTTATGTCTCATATCTTAGGTCTAAGTACTTACAGCTTCTTTAAAAGTAGATTTTAAATACAAAAGCTTTGCTATAAGAGGTTATTTGTTCTGAAAAAAGAAGGTAAGCCTATTTAGGATGACCTATCGGGGTTTATGTAACTAGACAGCATTTATTATGTATAATTACTATGTTTAAGTGCTTGATCATGTAAGTTGACTGCTTAATTCTATGGTTAAACAACTAAAAATATTTTTTTTAATTTCTTGTTGTGATGACATTATAAGAAATAGCATGAATGAGCTTCATAAATTATTGTAAGGGTGCTTGCTTATATTTGTGTTTATTTTTAATTATTTTAAATAATTTATTTTAGTTGGTGATAAATAGGTGATTATTGTGTAATTGTATGTGATGTTTGAAGGCGTGAAAATTTTAGATTAGTTAGAATTTTTATTTTTTGAAAATATTTTTTTTATTTTTTGTATTTAATATCCTACTCTTAGGATGTTTATTTACTGGGTGTGTTTCAGAGCCTACACTTTTCCACCAAACAATTTGTAGCTATTTTAACAGCTCGTGGATTCGTTGATTTCTTTTTGAATAGTTGCTGTAACGACAGCTTTAGCTATCATAATATTTAATTTCTAACAGCTAAAAATCCAAAAGTCTAAATAGCTAAATATCAATTTTAGAAGCAAAGTGTTAGGATAATAATGAAACATACCATTTACTGAAACCAAATAATATTGATTTTTTATTCACTTAAACTAAAAAAAGCAAACTATGGCTAAAAAGCGAAGAAACTATCCAGGCGATGTAAGAGAGTTAGGGACTAAAGATTATGCTTTGATTTTAGGTAACCTAATTAAGTATCGCAATGAATTAATTGCTGAACGAGATGAAGGTACAATTGTTAAGCTGGCTTTAAAAATAGCAGAAAAACTGCGTGAGCTAGGTTTTAAACGTGCTGGCATCAGTGTAGAAAAAAAAGTTGCGAATAAGGATCGCGTATTATCTAAGCGCGATGAGATATTAGAAATTGCTTTAGAAAAATGGAAGGAAGGAAAATTGAACAACGACCTAGCGAAAGAGGAGTTGAAAAAGCAGAAAAAGCTGGATAAGAAAAAAGAGTAGTTGGAGATAGGTAGTTGTTGCTGCAATTATTGATGTACTAACAACGACTACTCGTTTAATTTTTACTGCTGAGTGAGAAAGGTAGGGTAAAGGAAACGCTAGTTCCCTTATCTTTCTCACTTTCAATGGTTACTTTGCCGCCTTGCTGCTCAATGAACTGTTTAGCAAGGGCGATTTCTAGGTTAATATCCGTTGGCTGATTGTCAAAGGTTTCATTTTCCACCTTTTTATAAGGATCAAAAAGATAGGCAAGTTGTTGAGGAGATATTACAGTGCCTTTATCCACAATATTAAATTGCAGGATTTGGGTAGTGCCATTTTTATAATGCTCAGTAATATCAATGGTTATTTCCCCTTCTTTTTTGATTTTTAGAATATTGTGTATAACGCTATATAGTATATGTGAAAGCTTTAAGGGGTCGCCTTGTAAATAGGGCGAAATATTAGGGGCTATTTCAAAAAGAATGGGAATGGTTCTTTTGGAAGCGGATAAGTCAAAAAGCTTGATAACCGACCAGATGAGCTCTGATAGTAAGAATTCTTTTTGCTCAAACTGCATAGGTTCAGTATTCAACTTTGAGGAGTTGAGCAAACTGGTAAGCATAGAGAGTAGGTTTTGGGTAGAAGCGGTTAGTTTGTCGAAATGTTCTTTGCCTTTGGCTTCAATATGGTTGCCGACTAGATAGGCAATGTTGTTGATTTCGTGTAGTGGGATTTTTATATTTTGCGTAATTTTGGTGAAATAAGCCAATTTTAAGGCTTGAACTTTATTGAGGATTTCTATTTCCTTATGAAGCACTAAAGCTTTGTTTTTCAGTTCAATGTATTCTTTTTTGATAATGGTTTCATTGCGTTCTTGTTGCACCTTCAATAAGTATTCATATTGTTTGCTAAGGTCTTGTATTAGCCATACGATGGCACCTTTATCAGTATCTTTATAAAGTGTGAAATCAAATATCCATTCCTTGTTGTTGTAAGTCCATTCTACTCTAGGGAAATAGAGCGGTTCTTTGGATGCTTGTTCTTTGTTCCAATTGATGAGCACCGCTTTCAAGCTATCTAAAAAAGGAAAGGCCTCAAATAAAGACTTTTGTTGATAGGGAGTTGTATCTATCAACGTATTACAAGAGTCTATTAGCTTTCCTGTTTTGTCAAACAAAATAATTTGAGCTATTTTAGAGAAATACGCTATTTTATAATCATGAATACCCATTAATCATTTCTTGTGCTAACTTCAAAAAAACATTTTCTACATTAGTGCCCTCTTTGGCACTGGTAAAAAATTCAACAGTAGTTGGCAGTAGTCCTTTTACTTCTCCTAAAGTTCTTTCATCCAATAGGTCTATTTTGTTACCGACTGTTATGATGGGTGCTTTAGGCAATTTTCTTTTAATAAATTGAAGATCATCAATCATATTAAAAAAGCTAGATGGTCTAGACATGTCGAACACATAAATAACACCACTACTGCCTAAATAATAAGATTCGGGCACTCTCGACTGTGTTTGTTCGCCGCCAATATCCCAGATAATCATATTAAGTTCTAAATCCTTGAGCGTAACCACCTTACGGTCAATACGTACGCCGAGGGTTGTTTGGTAGCCAAATGGAAATCTTCTGTAAACAAAGCGACTAATTAAAGACGTTTTTCCAACACAAAAGCTGCCCGTTAGAATAACTTTTTTGCTAATTTTTCTCACGTTGAAAAGATTTATGAATTGTTACTTTTTCAGTTCAAAATCATTGAAACTAGATTTGAGTCTTGCAGAAACCATTTCAAAAAGTCGGTCATCTATTTCCCTAAAATTAGTAGGCACTTTACTATCGCAAAATTGTACTAGATGCTCGTGTAAAGACGCTTTAAATGTTGCATCTACCATGCCAGAAGTAACTGTAGCAACATAATATTTGTAGAAATTGGTAATCAAGATTTTATAATCACCATATTCTATGGTTTCTAAATCTTCTCCTTTTGTTTTGAATGTACCTGCAACAAATTGTTTGATAGCGGTTAACATGCCTGCGATGAGGTCTACATCAGCAGTATTATTTTTGGAATAACTACCTAATAATAGCCCCGACTCACTATGAATAATGAATACTTCCTGTACTTGTGTGACAAAAGATTCTCTAATGATCAATTCTTTTTGGCTAACACCTGCAAAAGCCGCTTTCATACGGTCGCCCCACCATTTTAAAGAAAAAGTATTTTCTAAACGGGAATTTACATTCTCTAGGAAACTGTCGAACTGTAAACGCAAATAATGTCGAATCAGCTTCCCAATAATTGGATAAAGTGCTTCAATGATTTCGTCTTGCGAGCTTTTTAATTGATCCTTAACAACTAACTCAACTTCATGCCTGAACACATCATCATAAAAGTCTTGTTTTAGTTCTAAAATTTTTAATTGCATGATGGGATCAATCTTAGAACCAAGTTTTGAAGGGTTATCAATATTTTCCTTAATATCAAAAACATCTTCTTTGATTTCATTCACTTCTTCCTTCAGACCACTCACATCGTCTTCTATAGACTCTACCTTTCGCTCAATGCGTTCTGCAATGTTTCGATCTTCCTGAAGTAAAATGTCTTGTAATTGTTCAAATAAAGATTTATTATTGACCATAGCTAGATATTTAGTTAGGGGAGTTAGCTATAGCTATTGGATATCCCTTCCTATTTTTTGACATGAAAAACATGTTTTAGGTGATGTAGTTTTAATAAATGGTTAAGATAGACAAAATCGCGCTTTAAAAGCTAATATTAATCATGATAAATTGAAGTTTTCTTTTTCTGGAAAATAAAAATTATATGATCAGTTTATATGCTTTAGCCGTACATAACTTAGTTCAAAACAAATCTATTGAGATGAAGTTCAAAGGGTAAGTACCTAGACAAAATTAATGTTACAATAGTAAAAGACTAAACTACTCACTTCTAATGCTTTAGCACAAAATTGTGCACAATTAAATAGTGCTTGGCACTTATGTTTCAAATGTCATGCTTTTCAACCAAACAGTTTTTGCTTATTTTGATAGTTCGTGGATTCGTGATTAGTAGATTAGTGATTCGTTTACGAGGTTTTTAGTTTCTGTTTGAATGAGTTCTGTAACGACGGCTTTAGCCGTTATAGGTTTTGTAAAAAATTAATAATCAAAAATTTATACATACAAAAAGGTTCGAAAATTAATTTCCAATTTCTGATCTCTAATCGCTAATTTCTAAAAGCTAAATAGTAATCTTAGAACTAAAGTGTTAGGAAGAAAATGAACCATACCGTTCAAAGAAACAATGATTGATATATTATTTATCAAACAAAACATTACCTGATTTACATAGAAATCTGATTGCCAATATCAATAAGTAACTGTCCTAGTGTTTTTCTGTCTAGTTTTTCGTCTTGCAACTGCATAATTTTATCCATTAATTCATCGTGACTTTGTTGTATGCGCTCACTTAAACTAATTTCCAAAGCATCTAGTCTGTCTAAAATTTCTTGATCTCGATTGCTGAGATTAGTGCTTCTAGTCGTTACATCTGATTCTAGCACTTCTATTTGTGCATTCAGTTGTTGACTTTTTTGCTCAATACTTGCTTCTAGGGCTTCCTTAGCTTCTGTGAGGCTCTGGTCTACTTCGGCGAAACGCTGTTGATATTCTTGCATTTTCTGACCAAAAAGAATTTGCAAGATGGTGTTTAATTGCCCACTCTGGTCGGTGAGACTATCAGTTAAATTTGACATCGAAAATTTTTTTTATCTATTTATAAAAGCACAGTTACAAATGTATAATAATATCTCTTAAAAAAAAAGGGAAAAATAGCTTTATTCAATACTTTAAATAAGTGTTTAGTTCACACTGTTTGGTAAAGATTGGCTTTAGAGGTAAAAAGCCTGAGTTGAAAATAAATATATTGTATTTTTAGTTAAACGATTTTTCATGTCTATATAAGTAGATACTACATTTATCTTTAAATTGTTTCAATTAAAAAAAAATTGTATGTGATAGTAAACATTGATAATGTTATATTGTAATTTTTTTAATTAAAACTGTTGCGCTGATTACATTATCATTCTTATGAACGTAGATTCACGATTAGATGAATTGATTAGAGTGTTATTCTTTTTGAATAAAATTATTTTGTGAAAAAAAATAAATATGCATAATATTTTGATAAAAAAGTGTTTGTGATTTGAAAAACAAAAAATAATTTTCAACTTTCCCTCTCCCATTAACCATATTTCAAATTGAGCTTTTTAACTATCCAAATAGATATTTTAGTAATTTACCATATCAAATTTACTTGATAAGATATTTTCTAGTTCCTGACAAGGAGCATTTAACCAAATCAAGGTGTTGAATTAAAAGAAAAATTTAATGCATAGGGAGCAAGCAAATATTTTTTTCGTTTTTTATCAAAATTTAAACTAAAACTTTCAGACTTTCTTGCTGTTACATTTATCAAACTATTCAACTGCTCAACAATTTAAGGTGCATTAAGAAAATGAAGGGCAGCATTGATTTTTATAAACAATTGATAGTGAGCGTTTTTATAAAAAAACTACTTTGCTATGCGCTTAATAATCACTTGTCGTATAAATAAAAACAAAATCATGAATGATTCAAGCAAACACCTAGCCAATTTGCGAAAAGAATACCAGTTAAACGAATTGTCCAAACAAAAAGTTGATAAAAATCCATTTAAGCAGTTTGAACAATGGTTTACCTATGCCCTAAATAGCAATAGTGTATACGAAGCAAATGCAGTTACTTTAGCTACTGCTAATTTGGATGGAAAACCATCAGTTCGTACCGTCTTACTCAAAGGATATAGTGAGGGCGGGTTTATTTTTTACACCAACTACAACAGTCGAAAAGGAAAGGAACTGTTGGAAAATCCTAATGCTGCTTTATTATTTTACTGGGGTAGTTTAGAGCGGCAAATCCGCATTGAAGGAAAGGTAAGCCAGCTTGCAGCAGAGCAATCGCAACAATATTTTCAAAAAAGACCTAAAAAAAGCCAGATAGGAGCGTGGGCATCACCACAAAGCCAAGTTATTGCCGATCGTACTCTCTTGGAAGAAAACGTAACACATTATAGCGAACTTTATGCTAATACTGATGTATTGCCTCGTCCAGCACACTGGGGCGGCTTTATTGTTCAGCCACATACCTTCGAGTTTTGGCAGGGGCGCAACAACCGCCTACATGACCGTTTGCAATATAGCCGACAAGGGGAACAGTGGATAATTCAACGTTTAGCACCATAAAAGGAACTTTAGGGTTGAGAAAATTTGTTAATGATAGAGTGATTCGTAGATTAGTGATTGGTGATTGGTGATTGGTGATTGGTGATTCGTAGATTGGTGATTGGTGATTCGTAGATTGGTGATTGGTGATTCGTGATTGGTGATTGGTGATTGGTGATTTGCAGATTGGTGATTCGTCCTTAAAAGTCCAAAAGTCTTAGAGTTTAGAGCTAAATTGGGTTTTCGTCTTTCATCTTATTGGTTAAAGCAACAATAATATAATTAAATTTTGTATGCAGATAACTAAGAAATCAGTAGGTGTTAAGTTTAAAATTTATTAAAAAAAATAAAAACCTTAAAACCTTGTAACCTTACAACATTCCAAACTCCAAAAAAGTCCAAAAATCCAAAAATCTAAAAATCTAAAAATCTAAAAATCCAAAAAGCCAATACAATGAGCAAACAACAAAAATCGGGGCAGGATTTGAAAGTTCCTTTTCCAAATGGACAAACACTAGAGGAGGTAGAACGTAACATTAGTTATTTGGAAGGAAAATTAGCTGGCGACAAGCAATCAAAGCCGTATATTTGGTTATTTTTCGTTATTTTGCCCTTGATTTTCACACTCTTACGCTTTCGAGGTATTGTTTTGTTCCCACCCTGGATTTATATATTGCTGTGGATTGCACTGGGACTTGGAGCTTTTATGTTCATCGGTATTATTGAGAATCTTACAAAAGGAAAGGCAGAGTTGAAACGTTATCAAAAAAAATACAAACGCCTGCTCAATGCTCAACAACTAACAGCAGATATCCGAAATAGCACCCCTAGTCCTATGCAAAATTCGGTTTTAAGCGATGCCGCAGCCAATTATCGCCCCGAACAGGAATCCCAATTTAAACGTTTAATTGAAAGGGAGCTATTAGACTATGAAGCCCGCTATCAAACCGAGCAAATTAGCTATAAGTGGGGCATGGGCTTTTCTTTTTTATTGGCTACTGTAGGTTTGTTCATGATTATTGGAGGAAGCATAGCTGGTTTTAAAAGTGGGAATATGGATGCAGCTTATTTAGCAGTGACAGTTGGCATTATCATTGAGGCAATAGCAGCAGCCTTATTTTTGTGGTTGAACAGTAAAAGAAGTGCACAATTAAAAGATTATCAGGATGGCATGGCGCGCCTACAAAAGATTTTACTGTACTTCAAACTCATTGAATCGGCAAAAGATGAGGCTGATAAAAAGATGATGGTGCAAAAAATGGTGGACTACGTTATTGAGGATGATTTTTTAAACGGATAAAAAAAATGACTGAAAACTGTATCTAAAAATGCTCAGGGAACGTCCATTTAAATGATTTTTTCGTTATAAAATAAATAAGTTTTCACTTTGTTCCCATATTTAAGCATTTATCAGTAACTTTACGAACTTCTTAAACCGAAATTTCTAACCCTTATTAAATAAATATCATTTATTATGAAAAAAAATGCGCTTACATTATTTATAGCAATTTTTTTGTTGATTAGCAGTAGTAGTTTTGCTGGAATTGTAGACGTAAGATTCACAAATGGTTCCTTCACAGGCAATAGCTACTGTGCAACTGTTCAGGTAAAAGCACAAGACATTGATTTTGAATTAGGTAGTGCAACTGTATTTTTCAATTATAACCAAAAGGCTTTGAAAAATCCTACCTTTAACTCTTTGAATTTCAATGAAAAAAATACCTGTGACATGGGCGAAGCCGCTTATAGCAATAGCTTCAACTTTTTAGAAACTGGTGAAACAACAGGAGAAGGCAATTATGCCATTATTCTAAAACAAGCCAACAAAGGCTGCCCTACTGTTACCCAAGAGTGGATTAGCGTAGCGGAGTTCTGTTTTGATGTAGTAGATGCTACCAAAAAAACAGGTTTAGGCATCAACACTAAGTACACCGCTTTTAACACTGTAGACAATACAGGCGCGCAACACTCCATTGGCGAAGTAAGTGGCTTGGAAAACAGTGTAACCTCTACGCGTGATGTGGTACAAACCAATACAACCATTAATATTTACCCGAACTTAACACAGGATTTGGTAAATATTGGCTTTGAAGTGAAAAAAGCAGGTGATATAAATATTACTATTTATGACATGCTAGGTAGAGTAATTGCTATACAAAATGATGAATTTGGCTTAGGTCAGCAAAATGTACAACTGAATATTGCCAATTATGCCAATGGTTACTACCTTATTGAAGTAGATAATGGTGTAGAAAAATTGACAGATAAAATTTTATTGGCTCGATAGAATTTTCCGAAATTCTGATTCTTAAAAAAAAAGTGCTGTTCTGGCAAATTAGCTAGAACAGCACTTTTTTTTGTTAGTATAGTTGATAAACTAGCTCTATCAATCAATGAGCAATCTGAATCATTTTTGTTTCCTTTTGGTCACCCGTATCTAGTTTTAGAAAATAAATACCCTCTGGTAAATCTCCAACAAAAACAGGTACTTCATGCTCGCCAACCATCAACTCTTGATGCATTAATAGTTTAGAAAACTTACCCTGTCTATCTTCAATGGTTAGCTGCACATCAGCTTGCTTGCGAATTTTTAATTTCAAATTGTTGCCAGAGCGCACAGGATTGTCAAAGGACAACAATACATTTTTAACCACATAGGGGCCAGATAAAGGCATAACATTTTGTGGAGCAGCATTTTCAATTTGCAGCATTTTGCTTGCTGTTTGTGTTGGTGTTTCTATTTTTAAAAAATAATTACCATTGGGCAAATCACTGACAATTACCGTTGCCTGATGCTCACCTACCATCAATTCTTGATTCATTAGCAATTTACTCACCTGATTATCAGTGCTTTGCAGTGTAAGCGTTAGGGGAGTCATCTTTGATACTTTCAAGGTGATGTCATCACCAGAGCGCACAGGATTAGTAAAACTTACCTGTACATCAGTGAGCATGCCGCCGCCGCTCGGCAAAGTCGGATTGTTGACCGTTAATGCGCGTGTATTGGTATAAGTAGGAGTCACTATTTTAAGTAGGTAAGTACCATTGGGCACATCACTCACCACAAAAGGCAAGCTATGTTCCCCTGCCATTAATTCCTGTTTCATCAAAAACTTCATCAATTTTCCTTTTGTACTAACTAATGAAAGTTCTACATCTGTTAGCTGAGGTAATTGCAAGCTGACTTCAAATTGCGAACTCACAGGATTTTCATTGACCCCCCAATTAAATAGGGAAGGAGCACTTTTTTGAGCGTAAGTTAGTGTGTAGTTGCTACTAGTTGCCAAAAAAGCAAAGCATACAATAAATATTTTTATGTATTGAAGCATATAAGAATGAATTTAAATGAAAGTATTATTAGTTTTTATTTCAAGTTTAAGAGAACTCTATCTTGATTTTCGTTTTTAAAATCAAAACACAAAGTGGAAGTTAGTCTCTAAAATAGCTTTGTAATGTTTACTTATTTGTCAAAGATAAGAAAAGGAATTTGTTATAGTCGTTCTCAGACAAAAAAAAGGGGCAAATTCAGTGGCGAGTGAATTTGTCCCTTTGTGTAAAAAATAAAACGGTTTATTGATATACCAAAAACAGTTTAGAATTGTAATTTTTTATAGTCAAAGCCTATAAGGTTTGCTTCGGCGCGAGGTTCCACCTCGCCCCTGTAATCTAGCAGGTGTGAGGCTTTGCCTCGCTCCGAACTAAATTTGTAGCCTCTGGCTACACTGATAAAAACAAATAAAAAATTTAACAACTTTTGCTTTTATCCTGTTTTTGGTATACATTTAACCAACAGTTTCGCGTTTTCTTTGTTTTACTTCTTTTAAAATTTCTTGACTTACTTTTACTAAATTTTCCATTGTAAATGTTAGCTGCTGCAATTGTTGAGCAATACTGTGAATGTCTTGGTAAAAGCTTTGCTGCATTTGTACTTGAAAATCATTAATATCTCGCAAGCCCTTCAACATTTGCTCGAAATCAACAGCACCATTAGTTGCTTGACCATTGAGGGAAGTAAGTCCGGAGGAGTTATGCATTTTTAACTTAGCAGACTGTTCTTGCGGTTTAGTTTGGTTATTTTTGGCGTACAATTGCTTAATTTGATTGCTATCCATATTGGTAGATAAATCTTTTTGGATTAAAGACAGTAAATCTACGTTGAAACAGTCTGCAATTTTTTGTAGCGAATCAATACTTGGCTTGGCAATGCCTCGCTCATAAGAAGTGATATTTCCTCTATTTAAACCAATGCGCTCTGCGAGTTGCTCTTGACTGAGGCTGGATAAGGTTCGCAGAAATTTAATGTTTGAAGCAATATGATCTAAAAGAGGTGCTTTCTTTTTAGTTGTTGTCATAGTCTTGATAAATTAGGTTAAAAAAAATAATTTAAATAAAAAAACATAACTCATTGATTATTAAATGTAGAATAAGTTTAATGGCATTGCTTTGCTTTTTAGAAGTATGTAGTTTTGTTTAATTTACCCAAAAAGTTTAGCAAGCACTAAGCTGTTTCTATCAATGAAATTATGTAAAAAAGCGGATTTAGAATGGTAGTAGTACATTAACTATTTTCGAGTGATATTATTCACTGTTTTTTAATGTTTTATATGAAAATAAGGAATTAGTAAAAAAAAAGTAATTAGAATATAATGAAAATGCGACTTTCTCAAAAAACTTTTTTACAAACACTTATAAAAATGAATAAAAAAGATGATAGCTAATTTCATTAAAAACAAAATTAATTAAAGTTTTAAAAAAATCTAGTGAAAAATGAATTTTTTTTTCCTTAATCAACAAATAATTACATCTATGAGGTTTAACTGGAGCGTATAAAAAATTAGCTAACCAATTTATTATCAAATAGTTATAATAAATTTAGATGCTGTCTATATTAGTGTTAAAGCTTATACAATCTTATTTGTGTATTTTTGTTTTGTTTTTTGAGAAAAAGTAAGCAATGTATTATTGATTAAAAATGTAAATGACACTTTTTTTATGTTTGCTTCTACGATCAAATAACTCTTTAAGATTCGTTTTATTGCCAAATTTATTAACTTTATAAACATAAGTTTTACATTTTTTGCGCTTTTATAATTGGCGTTTTATAAAATGCATTTTGCTATAAACGCTCAGTTCTGGTGTCTGATCTCTATTAGACTTGTTCAGCGGGTTTCATATCGGGCTAAAATTGACTCTTTTCTTCCCACTTTATGCCTTTTTTCGGTTACGTAGCTTAGGCTATGCGCCCTCAAAAAGCCTTCAAGTGGTCGAAAATAGTTCAATTTTCCCACCAATCTGCCCCCGCCGAACAAGTCTATTATCTAAACATCCAAAAGGCTAAAAGGCAACCTTACGATTAAAGTATTTGGAGTAATCGTAAACACTTCTCTAATTTACCATTGTCAAGTTACTTAACTATTTAAAAAAATCTTTACCTTGTTTGACATTAGACACAGCCTAAAATTTTTTGAAAATAAAAATGAGCAAAGCAAGCACATTAACTATATTCGCGCTTTGTAATTCTACAATAATAAGTTGAACCAGTCGCCTTTATTATTTTGCCTTGTACTTCGTTGCAAAGCCTCGCCGTAGCTCCACTATGACTACGTTTTTCGCCTCGTACAATTCAAAATCATTGTGGCTTTATGGTTCAATTTATTATTTCCGTATTACTTTCAATAAAAAAAGAAGCACTGCAATAATTTTATTCAATTATTCTACGTTTAAGTACGTGAATTGAAATAATGCTGTGTTTGTAATTAGATAAAACACTATTAATCAAAGACTTGTAAAGATAGCAACTACAGTTTTCTTTTTTGTACTTAGCTTTATATGATTTATATGATACGTATACAATTTTTACTACTATGCATGATTTGTGCATTGCCTTGTGCGGTTTTGGCGCAGGAAGCAGAAGCAATAATATTTGGAAAGGTAACCAATGAAAAAGGTAAAGCATTGGCAGAGGTCAATGTTGCTGTCTTAAATCAAGTGGGCGGTGTTGCAACTAATGATAAGGGCTATTATGAACTGCCGATTCCTGCTAATGAATTAATAAACATCGCCTTTAGCTTTATAGGCTATGAAACGATTCAAAAACCTGTTAAGCTGAAAGCAGGGGATAAAATGGAATTGGATGTTACGTTGAAAAGCGATTCTAAACGCTTAAAGGAATTTGAAGTATCAGGTGGCGAGCGCAATAAAGCTGCTAGTGTTACTAAAATTGAAGCCAAAGTAATAGAAAGATTGCCAACAGCAACAGGTAGCCTTGAATCTATTTTGCCAACCTTACCGGGAGTCACCTCTAATAATGAATTAAGCTCACAATATTCGGTGCGCGGAGGGAATTTTGATGAAAACTTGGTATATGTGAATGATTTTGAAATTTTTCGCCCCTTCTTGATTCGCTCAGGGCAGCAAGAAGGCATGAGTTTTATTAATCCTGATTTGGTGAGTTCTATTTCCTTTTCAGCAGGCGGTTTTGAAGCACGCTATGGCGATAAATTGTCCTCTGTTTTGGATGTAGATTATCGCAAACCAACCGAATTTGCTGCGACTATTTCGGCGGGCTTGTTGGGGGTAAATGGACATTTGGAAGGTACTTTGGGTAAAAAACAACGCTTGTCTTATCTAATGGGAACGCGCTATCGAACCAGTAAATACCTCCTCAATTCTTTACAAACAAAAGGAAGCTACGCGCCCTCTTTTACTGATTTTCAGGGACTTATCACCTATCGCTTGTCTGATAACTGGGAGCTACAAGGAATTGGAAATTTTGCGAGAAACAGTTTTTTCTTTGAACCAACAGATCGGGAAACCAGTTTTGGCTCTTTTAACCAAGCACTGCAACTGAATGTTAATTTGTTTGGGCAAGAAAACGATTCCTATCAAACCTATATGGGCGGTTTGGCGATGGTGTATTTATCCAATAATAAAAAATTAACCCTCAAATTGCTGGGTTCTACCTACAGCAATCGCGAGGTGGAAGCTTATGATTTGATTGGCGGTTATGCCATTGGTGAGGTGGAAAATAATTTAGGAAATGAAGATTTTGGTGAATTAACCAGTATTTTAGGCTCGGGCTTATATCACGATTTTGCCCGTAACACCTTGACCGCCAACATTCAAAACATTGCTCATAGGGGCTATTGGGATAAAAGAAATCACCGTTTAAGTTGGGGCTTAAAATATCAGAAAGAAGTTATTGAAGACCAACTGAACCAATGGTATCGCACCGATTCGGCTGGTTATAATGTGCCTTTAAACAATCCTAATTTGGAATTTGAAGAATCGCTAAAAACGACCATTGATTTAAATTCCAATCGTTTTTCAGGCTTTATACAAGATGACTGGGCAATGGGGGTGGAAGAACGCTTGAATTTATCGGCCGGTGTGCGTTTCAACTATTGGGATTTAAATGAAGAATTACTGATTAGCCCACGTTTTCAGCTTTCTTTTCAGCCAAAAATCACTACAGATACCGCTATTTTGAATAAGGGAGGGGTAGAGCGCAGTTTGATTTTTAGACTAGCAGCAGGGGCTTATTATCAACCGCCTTTTTATCGAGAAATGCGCGATTTAGAAGGCAATGTCAACACCGATTTGAAGGCGCAAAAATCGGCGCATATCGTTGTAGGGAGTGAGTACACCTTTAATATGTTGGGGGGGAGACCATTTAAACTAACTACAGAATTGTATTACAAACAACTTTGGGATTTAGTGCCTTATGATTACGATAATTTATTGATTCGTTATCAAGGGCAGAATCGGGCAAAAGGCTATGCGGCAGGTCTTGATCTTCGTTTATTTGGGCAATTTGTACAAGGCACCGACTCTTGGATTAGTTTGTCCATTATGCGAACCCAAGAGGATTTGGAGGGAGATGTTTATTACGACTATTTCGATGAGAATGGCGAAGAAATCACCTACAACAACCCTGGTGTGCCTGTTGATAGTACATTAATAGAACAAGGTTATGTGGCTCGCCCAACTGATCAGCGCGTGACCTTTGGCATGTTTTTCCAAGATTATTTCCCCAATAATGAAAATTTCAAAATGCATTTAATGCTATTAATGGGAACAGGTTTGCCATATACCCCCATCAATGCCAGTCCTGAGTGGCGCAATAAAAGTCGTATACCAGTCTATCGAAGGGTAGACATTGGTTTTTCGAGTTTACTGTTTGATAGAGAAAAACGCGAACTAGCCTCGCGGAGTCCATTACGGGGCTTTAAAAGTATTTGGGCAACTTTAGAGGTGTTCAATTTGCTAAACATCTCCAATACGGTCTCTTTCACATGGATAAAAGCCCTATCCTCAGACTACCGAACCGAAGTTTTATACCCTGTTCCTAATAAACTGACAGCAAGAAGGGTGAATTTTAGGTTGGTAGCGAAGTTTTGAGGTGGAGGGAGGTTTTAAGGTTGGAATGTTATAAGGTTTTAAGGTTTTTGTTTTTTATGAAGTAAGATATTGTAATTATCAATGATAGTATTGATTTTTTTAGAATTTATTTGGGGATGTTAGGTTTGTTGATTATTTTTGGGGGGTGAGATATGGGGAAGTTTGTGGTAGAGGGGGAATGAGTAAGATGGTAAAGTTAGTGAGTTCAAGATAAATATATAAAATAAAGGAATTAAATTTAGCACTTTAGTTTAAACTTCAAATAAAACATGAAACGAAATGATACCGATCAAATTGATTGGCTAAAAAATCTTTTAGGATTAGCGGCAATAATTATACTTACAATAATTTACATTGAGATTAGTAATAAAGAACTAGTTACTTCTATTACTAGCCTAATACTTCAAATAATTCCAAACTTAATTGCTGCTTTAATAGCAGTTCTAACTGTATATTATACATTTATTAGAAAAGGAATTTCTAGTGAAAATAAATTGAAGGACATTATTTCGGAAGAAGTTAAGAAATTGTTAAAAGACGATGCATTCGACTTTCAAGTTGAAATTGACAAAGAATTTAATCTAAAAGATAAACTAGAAAATGCTAAAGAACTATTAATAGTTGGATACTCTTGTAGGTATATTATTGCTGGGCTGAAAACAGAATTAGTTCAAGCCATAAAAAACAAAATGGATTTGAAAGTATTGGCAATTCAACCAGAGTCAGACACATCGAAGTTCATGATGCAATATAGAGCATTCAAAGAACTAGATTTTGATATAAAGCACATGAAAGAACGGTTACAGACAATTGAACATGAGGTAACTGAACAGTCAGGTAAAAAGAAAGTAGGAAAAATTGAATTAAGAACTATGAATTGGATTCCGAGCTGTTCATTAATTTTTTATTTTCCTAAAAATAATGAGAGTAGTGTTTTGAAATTAAAAGTATATGCTATTAATCATGAAACTACATTGGTTAAAATTAAAACGCATAAATTAATATACGAATTTAGGGAAAAAGAGTTATTTAAGTATTTTTTACATCAATTTAATGAATTATGGAAGATGAGTTCTAAAGAAATTATAAATTAAACCTGCACAGGATAAAAATATAACAGTTACACACACATTTAGCTGTCTCCCACAATTTTTTTAAAAAAACACCTTCCCCAATCATGAACCTAAACAAACTAAAAGAATTATCCATACTTGCCACAAAAAAAATAAATCAATTTTCGGGAAATGTACTTAGAACGCGTGGAGGGCGAATTGGCAGTGGAATGGGTTTATTGATTGAAGCTCTTTGGGGGTACTATATAAATATGGAATTAGAAAAAGAAGATTTTGAAATAGGTTGGTTTCCAGACCATCAATACAATGATTTTGTTTGTTTAAGAAAAAATGAGGAATGGAATGAAGCTACAAAGGAAGGCGAAGCATATCGCATGGAAGTAAAATCTATGAATTTTGGGGCGGATGAATCAAAAGGACATTTTGATGTGTTGTCATCTGAAATAGGGAAATCTGATCTACTGATTGTTATAATATGGGAGTGGGTGCAAATTACCAAATACCATTCCGTACCTAAAATTAAAGACCAATACATAGGACTGGCGCAGGAGGTAATCACTTTACGAGATGCGCTTCACAAAACAAGAGGGGGAACTTTTGTTGCTAAAGAAAATTGTCCAGAACAAGATTGTGGCTGTGCCGATAATATTTGTTTGTATGAAGGAGAACCGTTAAATGCAGCAGGAAAAAGAGAACGCTTCAAGGGACCGCCTTCTGCTAGACCATCCCAAAAAGTATCCTATGCGGCTAATTTTGGTGGGTTAATAAGGATGCTAAAAACAAGTGGAAGTGATTCAAGAAAAAAGTTTCGAGCATTAAGAAAAACAAATGCCTCAATTGATGAATATATCTCATTTATACACAGAAATTATTTGTCTGAAGAAGCGAATCAGTATACAAAAAGTGAATGGAATACGATAGCATCACTTTACAATTTAAACACTTCTTCCTTATCCAAAAAAGAAATCATTGATTTAGTCAGAGAAAATGTTCCTGAATATCACACCGCATTAAGAGATAATTTAAAATAACAAAGATTCCTTTTTTATTGGCAAAGGATTTTTCCAAGAGTCTATTTTTTCATTGGTATTTAATTCCAAACAGGGGATTGAGCCAGAACTTACCGCTTTATTAAAAGATTGATTCATTAAGGAAGGAAAAGCTTTTAAGGAATTATATAGCTCAAAGTGTCTTTCAAAAGCCTGTTTAATAAAAGATTCGTATTGTTCTTGAATGTCAATTGGTGGCAGTGGAATTTCAATTTCTAGAAAATCTTTTATCTGAATTCTTGGTAAAGCTGCTCCCGATGTTAGTATGTTAACTTTTTCAAGAACAAAATCAGAAGTTAATAGGTATCTAAGGTAATTGGGAAGAATTTGGTCATTTTTACGCACCAAAACAAAAAACTCTGTAGAGCATATACCTTCTTCTAATCTATCGTCTATAAACATACACTTATTCAAAGTAGGTCTTAACCTTCCATAAATAATATCGCCTTTTAAAAAAATCTTTGAACGGGATTTAATGTTTTTACCCAATTTAGGCGCGAAATTAATCAAAAAACCAGCATAGGGCTTTACATTTTCAAGTCCCACATAGTTAAATGGTCTATCCATAAAGTCTTGAGGATTCAAAGTTTTTTTCCTTTCAATCAGTAATTCCCCCAACTTTACCATAGGAAAGGAGCTAGGTAAAGAGGCTTGATTGGAGTTCAACCATATTTTTAAATTCCATCGAGTGGATTTTAACAATTCCTCTGTTTGGATTACTTTATAATTCATAATTCCCTGTTTCAGATAAAAAATTAACAAATGCTGATGCTACAGCAGACAAATCTTCAACTTCCTTTTTCTTTCCTTTAAAATCATAACCAACTGATGCTACTTCGGCAATAAAAAGCTGTGTATCTTTTTGGGTTTGTTCTCCATCCTTCAATTTTCGCCCAAATAATATAACGGTTTTAATATTTGCTCCATAAGGGGAAAAGGTTTCTAAAGGTAGCCCAATGATTCCCAATAATTCCGTCTTTGACAACAACCATTTTCTAACAAAATTTTGATTTTTATTAACGATTATACTTTCAGGCAATACGATCCCAAATTTACCATTAGGTCGCAAAAATTGTATGCATCGTTCCAAGCCAAGTACTTCCAATGGTAAGGAGTTTTTGCCTTTCAATAAGTCGAAATGCCCTAATCCAGAAAATGATTCTTTGGAAAGTATTGAACCAAAAGGGGGATTTGATAAAACAATATCAAAGCTATTTTCTAATAAATCCTCATAATTATCAAAGCTTAATAAAGCATCTGTACATCGAATATTAGAATGTCCATCACCGTGTAAACGCATATCAGTCATGGCAACTCTAACCATTCTTTCGCTTTTTTCAATGCCATGTAATTTATGGAAAGCAAACTCATCTATCTTACTTTGTTTTTCGTCTTTCGAGTTGTTGATAACATAATTTAGGGAAGCAGTTAAGAAGTGTCCTGAACCAGAAAAAGGATCCATTATTAAATCATTAATTTTTGGGGAGACTACATTTACCATAAATTTAATGACTGGGTTTGGAGTAAAATATTGTCCCATTCCTGAGCGCAAGGCTGGAGAATAAAGTTTTTGAAATGCTCGTCCTTTAACATCTAATTCGGAGTTAGATAAAGAAAATTTTTCAAATAATTGAATGAGTTTATACAAAGCTGCATTAGATAATTTGATTGAAGCATTAAAAACACCCCTTGATTTTTTATATTTTGGTATTCTTAACCCATAAACTCGCATATCATAATCACAAGCGTCTTTATAAAGAAGTCTAAAATTAGTAACACATTCTACCTTACTGCCATAAATACCCGTTTGACATTTGTAAAATTTCTTTTTCGTAGTTTGTTCTTCATCAAAAAGTTTAGCATAAATAAACTTACAGAGCTCATCAAGAGCAGCATCCGAATGTAGACCATCTATATCTCTAATTGCTGAATGTGCTTCAAAAAAAAGATTTTCAACATTGCTTGATAAGGGACTCAATTGGGTTACTTTAGGATTGCGCTTTGCATAAGTAGAATGTATTTTGTTTTGATAATATTTTTCAAAGTTATTTATGTATTCATGTTCACCTTTTTGAAAGTTTTTTTGTAGATATTTAATTAAATTTGGTTTTCCAGCTGATAATACTGCTATAGAATTTAGTTCATATTGCTGGCAAAATTTCATTAATTCTTGTTCTGCTACTATAAAATCTTTTGGATTACAAATGGAGAAAATAGCATATGGATAGCCTGATTCTGTTTTTAATGCGAAAAAATGTAATTTATGTTTATCATAAGGGAGCACACAAAGTCTTTCATTTAAATATATTTTAGGAAAGGAATGATATGATTCAAGTTGAAGGGTGATGTGATGAATTAATTCTTGTGAAGATGTGAGTTCCTCAATGTCTTTAAGGAATAGGAAGGTAGCTGAGTTCATAATTTTATGATTTAAGACAACTTGTCTGCAAATATAAGTCAAGCTGTCTTAAAATAAAAATACATTCACTCAAGCCAATAACTAATTTTATAAGCAAGATGTTGTTATGAGCATATTACGCTTACCACCAGTCCTTATTTTTCTTCTGTTTACAAATCCTCCTTATCAATCCAAAGTGCTCCATATTCATCTACAAGGATGTCATCATAATGATCTGCTTTTTCAAATAAATCTATAAACACCCTTTTGGCGGTTTCTGGAGAAAAATAACGATCATAAATAATGAAAGAAAGAATGATGTTTTGTTGATTAACACTAAATGTAACCCCCTCTAAATCATTGTTTTGTTCGAGTAAATATTGGTAGAGGTCTTTAATTTTTGTTTTAGGTAAACGGCATAGGTGAGCATCGCCAACGATGAAACCCGTAGCATCAGAATAGGAGAGTTTAATAATGGCACTGCCTTCTTTAATTTCCCAATTATTCGGGCCGCGGCGCGCTAAATGTACTGCTCTGCCTAATTGTTCCAGTACGTCTTCTACCAATTTGGCTGCCCCAACAGGTTGAAACTGCTCTTCCTGTTTAAAGGCGATTTCTGCTCCACAATGGGGGCAGTAGCCTTCGCCTTCGGCTTCTTTTTTGGTTACAATATTCGAGCAGGAACTACAACGTACTGCGCGCTGATCTCTGTATTTACCATAGTCCTCTAGTGATTCGCAAAGGTAGGAAGTCGGTAGTGCGAAACCCAAATTTTGCGCCATCGCTACTATCCAAGTGTTGACTCCCACGATTTCGCCCTCATTATTGACCAAAGGCCCGCCGCTATTCCCCGGGTTGAGCGCAGCATCTAATTGGATGTAGTCAATATTTTTGTAAGGACGTTTCACTTTGGAGACAATTCCTTGGGTAGCAGTGTAATTAAAACCATAGGGATGCCCAATGGCAACAACGGTGCTGCCTTCACGAAGATTGTTGGTTTCGGCTAAAGGAACAGTAGGTAATTCTACTCCATCAGGCAACTTTAAAAAGGCTAAATCGTAGGCAGGGTCTTTAAATAGAACGGGTACAATTGCCTGCTCAATTTTTCGCCCTGTAATCACTACTTCTGCACTTTCCTTAACAACATGATGATTGGTAACAATCAAATCTACATCCTTTACATAAAAACCTGTTCCATTGCTCTTAGGTGTGGAGATTTGAACAACAACATCTCTATATTTTTCAATGATTTCTTTCATATTTAAGGGCTGTTTGGCTATTAGACTTTTGGATTTTTAGCTTTTTAGACTTTTAGCTTTTTTAAATTCGTAATTGATAATTCGTAATTCGTAATTAAAACTACTGTCTGCTATAGTTGATTTTGCTCATTTCTGTTAGCAAACTGTAAACAAAATTTACGAGAGAATCGTAGCGAAGTTTACTGGTATTGATTTTAAAGTTGGGGTATCGTGTTCTGGCTTCCTTTTGGACTTCTGCAATTTTGCGTTTAATGGCACTAGTATCAAATTGTGATGTGTTGGCATTGTAGTAGGTTTGCTCAAAACCCAGTTCTTGATAAAAACCGGCATTTAACATTCGCACCAACATCTGGAACAGCATTTCTGTAGGCCGTGGCATCCCGAAGTAAAACAAACTGTATTGGCAGATATATTCCAAAATATTTAGCGCAATATCTAAGTGATTGTTATCGCGATGCCAAATCATTCGTTGTGACTCTTTGATAATAAGATCGCTGATTTGCTGCGGCAAAGTTGGATTGGTAATACCAAAAGTAGCTTTGACCAAGTACAGTTCCTCAAAAACCTCCTCTTTCAGCATATCTTGAATTTCCTTGAAATCGCGCACCATACGGTCTATTTTTTCAATAACAGTTAAGTCATTATTGGCAAAATACATTTTATGAATACGCTCTACTCGCTCCATCAATTTACCTTCTGGCGTAATCAGATAGTCAATCTTATAAGCCAAATTTAATAACATATAAGCAATGCCACCTGCGAATTTATTGTGATCGAGTTTTTCTACCTGTTCCAAAACCTTCTCAATCCAGCTTTGAAGATATTTAAATTTTATTTCTTTCTCACTTTCAGGCAGTTCCTTAATGTGTTGATTGTTAATGGAAGCCAGTGCAGTTGGAAATTCATGCACCAGCCAGTCATCGTAGCGATCGGCGCGTGTACCAAGTTCTTTGAGGGCGAAATACAGCTTATCAGGAGAACCGTCAATTACGCTTGTGTCAAATTTTATGGAAATGATCTTGTCTTTCAGTGCAAAGCGGCTATATTGTAAATTATAGTTGACCTCCATCAACTTACGCATAAAAGCAACTGTTAATCGTTTTACTTTTACCACTTCAGCACTAGCAACAACTTTGTCTTTTGTTGCCTTTCCTTTAATGACTTTAGAGCCTTGAGTTATCTCAAAATTGATGTGATCAATGGCTTCGGTAAAGTTCAGGTTGTCCTCCTCCTCATCGCGCAAATAATTGAAAAAAGCACTGTAGGCATCCAAGTAATTTTTTTCTTCAAAAGCTTTGGTAGACTGATCCCAGTAGGCATATTGCTTTTCCGTTTTGTAAGCATCGCTATAGCGTCCAAAGCGGATGTTGGGTTCGTCTTTTGTGGTTTTTAGCCAGTTAAAAAATCTATTAAACACTTTATGTTTGTTTATATGATATTGCTTGCTATCTTGTTTTCATACCATTTGCTTGACATATAAATAGGATAAATCAGATAGTTCGCTACGGATATTCAAATTTGGGATCAAAACTACTAACAAAAATTTAGAATGTAAAATGTAAGCCAAAGAATAAATATTTTTCTGTCTTTAAATTTGGTATGTGAGCATCATTTTCAGCTTCAAAAACAAAATTAAGACCGCCTTTCCGCAAGATTAACACAATACAAGAGCCAAGTAATAAACCGTACTTAACACCAAACATTTACCCAACTTTTCCCGTTTTGTTCAAGGTGAATCATTCATCAATGCTTTGGAAGATTTTGGAGTTTGGAAGGCTTTAAGGTTGAAAAGTTATAAGTTTTTTTTTTATAAAAAAAAATAGCCAAAAGTCCAAACTGAAACTTACCTCTAAAATCAAAATAAACAAAAATAATTAAATCAATGCAAAGATTATTGTTCCTATTGATTCCTTTTGCGTTTTTATTTACTTTAGATATATATTCTTTTCAAGCCTTTAAAACAGTCAGCTCTAATAAGGGCATTTATGCAGGCTATTGGTTTGTTGCCTTATTGGTCTACATACTGTTTTTCAGTGCAGCATTAGGTTTTTTAGATATTCCTAAACCGTTTTCTAACTATATATTTGGCACTTTATTAGCCATTTATATTTTTAAATTTGTATTAATTTGGTTTTTAATGATAGAAGATGTTGTTCGTTTGGGAAAATGGGTGGCTACTTGGTTTCAAAACACGCCAAGTTCCAGTGAAACGGCAGTTGTGGCTAAAGGAAACGGTATTAGTCGTTCCAAATTTTTAAGCACTTTGGGCATAACAGTGGCCAGCATACCGTTTATCGCTGTTTTTCATGGCATGATTCGCAACGCTTACAATTATCAAGTTAAAAAAGTAAGCCTGCCGATTGCCAACTTGCCGAGTGTATTCGAGGGCTTAAAAATTGTGCAAATTTCGGACTTACATACAGGCAGTTTTAGTACTACCAAACCCTTGTACAGAGCTGTTGAGTTGATTACCCAACAAAACCCCGATTTGGTATTTTTTACGGGCGACTTGGTTAATTTTAAAGCAGAAGAAGCCGTCCCTTATATTGATATTTTCAAAAATATATCGGCAAATATTGGCGTTTTTTCTGTTTTAGGTAATCACGACTACGGCGATTATACCCGTTGGCCGACACCACAAGATAAGGTAGATAATGCGAATTTAATGCGAGAGGTGCACCAAAAAATGGGCTGGAATTTGTTACTCAACGATCATCATATTGTGGAAAAAGAGGGCGCGAAATTGGCAATTATTGGCGTAGAAAACTGGACGAATCGCCACAATCACGGTGGTAGACGACAGTACGGTGATTTGCAAAAAGCCTGCGAAGGTTGCGAGGCGGATGTTAAATTCCTACTCTCTCACGATCCATCTCATTGGCGTGGACAGGTAGTAACAGACACTTATAAAGATATTAACGCGACCTTTTCGGGACATACACACGGTTTGCAATTTGGGATCAATTTTGCAGGCCTCAAACTCAGCCCCGTACAATTAGCCTACAAAGAATGGTGGGGATTATACAAGGAAGGCAAACAGCATTTATACGTTAACCCAGGGTTCGGTTTTGTCGGTTTCCCCGGTAGGGTCGGCATTTTACCCGAAATCACCGTTTTTGAATTGACAACGGCGTAGATTTTTTGTAGAGACGCAAAATCTTGCGTCTCTACAAAAAATCTACACCTTTTTATTTCGCAACCTCAGAGAATTACCAATTACAAAAACATCAGACAATGCCATGGCTGCCGCTGCTATCATTGGGTTGAGCAAGCCCATTGCTGCGATAGGAATGGCAATGATGTTGTAAATGAATGCCCAAAATAGGTTCTGTTTAACGGTGCGAATGGTGTGTTTGGCAATGCCAATGCCTTCATTAACGGAGCGCAAATTGCTGTTTAACAATACTACATCCGCCGCTTCGATGGCTACTTGACTGGCACTGCTAAGGGATACACCTATAGATGCCTGCGTCAAAGCGGGTGCGTCATTGATGCCATCGCCGACCATAACGGTGGTGTTTTTGTCGTTGAGCTCGGCAATAATGTCTAGTTTTTGTTGAGGCAATTTGTTGGCGTAATATTTTTCGATGCCTATTTTTCGGGCAATGTATTCGGTTTTATCTTCCTGATCGCCGCTTAGTAAAATGGTTTTGATATTGTTTTTGTTGAGATTGGTTACACACTGTGAAGCATCGGGGCGGAGGCTGTCATTCATATCTACCCAACCAACCAATTGACCATTTTTTAATACATAAATGGTATGGTCCTTTTCATCTGTAAATTCCGCAGCGATATTATAAGAACCTACCATATAGGTATTGCCATAGTCGTCTTTGCCCATCACTCCTAAGCCTTTTAACTCCTGAACTTCTGACAGTACCAAAGGTTCGCTATCTACTTCCAATGAGCGCACAATAGACCTTGCTAGTGGATGTGTAGAGTACCACTCTAATCCTAATAAAATGGCTTTAAACTGTTGTTCGGGTAAATCGCTTTTCATTTTATCAATGCTAAACATCCCTGTTGTTAAAGTGCCTGTTTTATCAAAAACGACAATATCGGCTTTGCCAAAAGTTTCGAGTGTATCGCCGCCTTTGACCAAAATACCGCTTCGGGCAGCTCTGCCGATGCCGACAGCTAAGGCGGTAGGTGTTGCCAAACCCATCGCACAAGGGCAAGCAATTACTAGAACAGCAACGCTAGTAAGCAGGGCGTGTTGTAGGCCACTGTCTAAAATATAGAACCAAACTAAAAAGGTGATAACGGCAATTAATAAAACAATTGGCACAAATACTGCGCTAATTTTATCGGCGAGTTTGTGGATAGGCGGCTGATTGTTTTGGGCATTTTTTACCATTTCAATAATTTTGGCTAATGCCGAATCTTTGCCAACATGTGTCGCTTCTACTTTTAAAGTACCCAATTCTAAAATTGTTCCGCCAATTACTTCTGCTCCTTCCTTTTTGTCCATCAATAAACTTTCGCCTGTCATCATGGCTTCATTAGCGGCACCCTCTCCCCAAATGACTTTTCCATCCACTGGAATTTTATCGCCTGTTCGCACCAAAAAGCGTTCTCCAACGCGAATGTCTTTAGTGTCTACTTCTTCAAGTACTTCTTCGTTAGTGAGTTCATTTACTTTGATTCTCTTTGCTTTATCAGGTTGTAGTCGAAGCAATTCTTTAATGGCAGAAGTTGTTCGTTTAACAGCTCGATGTTCTATTAAATTGCCTAGTAAAACTAGTGTGATGATGGTTGCTGAGGTTTCCCAGAAAAGGTATTTTTCCCCTAAGCTAAGGGCATAACCAGCCAAACTATAGAAAAATGCAGCCGAAGCACCCATAATAATGAGTACATCCATGTTGAGGATGCCAGAGCGAAGGGAATGAAAGGCACTTTTGCCAAAATGCGCTGCACCGATAAGGTAGACAGGTAGGCAAAGTAAAAACTGCACAGTAGGCTCTTTTAAAATAGGATAAGGCAACACCATTGCCAATAATAAAGGAATGGTGAATAGTACACAAATGAATAATTTCCAGCCCAATGCTGACCAGCCAAATAAGTAGCTTTTTCCTTCTGCCAAAGCTTCTGTATCGTCTACTACTTTGAAACCTAATTGTTCAATACCCGATACGATTTGATTTAAAGGAACATGACTACCATTGAATTTGAAGGCCGCTTCTGAATTGGGAAAGCTGACACTAACATCTTCTAATCCTTGCTTTTCTAGGTATTTGCGAATACCCAATGCACAGTTAGAGCAGGTCATTCCTTCCACATTTAAGCGAACTAATTGTTCATTGCTCATATATATAAAAGGTTATTGGTTTTTTTAGACATAAGATTGGAGACATAAGACTTGAGATAAGTACTGTACAATAATTAAACGGCACTCTTTGTTTGATTAAAGCAATGAATATCAACACTTTAGAACAAAAATTTACCTGCTTAATTAGTGCTTGTCACTTAATCTATTCCTTATCAAAATCTTACAATGAATTTAAGGAATGTTATGATAATATACCAAAAACAGTTTAGAATCGTAATTTTTTATAGCCAAAGCCTAAGGTTTGCTTCGGCGCGAGGTGGAACCGCGCCCCTGTAATCTAGCAGGTGTGAGGCTTTGTCTCGCTCCGAACCAAATTTGTAGCCTCTGGCTACACTGATAAAAACAAATGAAAAATTTAACAACTTTTGCTTTTATTCTGTTTTTGGTATAAGTACCTAAGTAATTCTACAATAATAAGAAGGCTAGGCACCTTTATGATTCAACTTATTATTTTAGCATTACTAAACAAAATTAAACGATACTTTTTTTTGAATTAAAGTACTGATTTTCAATGCTTTAAAATTAAATAGTGCTTGGCACTTAACTTGAAGTAGTTGTCTTTACAATTTTGTCTATAAATTATTTTCAGAAAAAAAAAATGCATGACTAATTTGTGACAAAACATTTGTAATCAATACATTAGCTGAATTTATGCTGATTGTCAACTAAATTTAATCTATGCAAAATTACAATAAAATAAATTATGTGCTCTATTAACTAAA
>JAHDHV010000032.1:0-22137 GCA_020631155.1 Bacteroidota bacterium
CGACTTGTTATCTAGTGCGCCCTGATGGGTATATTGCTTTTCGCTCGCAGCCTTTAGATTTAGCCGCTTTGAAACAGTATTGGGGACGGTTTTTTGGAGGGTGAGACGTAAGATGGGAGACGTGAGACATGAGACATGAGACATGGTATAACTGTCTTAATATTAGTGATTTATGAAAAATATAATAGTTGTTTAATTTTGTCTAGTTACTTATAGCTAAGAAACCAGCTTACCTAATATTAGATACAAATTTTCTTTTTTTACTATCTCAAAAGCGTTTTTTTATTAAATTTGTCTCATGGAAAGTAAAAGATTTATTTCAATATTATCGGACTATGGTTTCAAAGTAACATTTGCTGATGAGAGCGATACCTATTTTTTAAGAAGGGCTTTGAAAGCTTTGATTCAAAGCAAAGAAGAAATTAAAAAAGTGCAGTTTTTAAGGAATGAATTTGCTGCCTTGACAAAAGATTCAAGAGGTGGATTGTATGATTTGATATGTGAAGATGAAAAAGGTAATACTTTTATTGTTGAAATGCAACTAGGTTCTTACAAAAATTACATCCATAGGTCTAAATTCTATGCATTTCAAAAATTTAATACTTTTGTAGAAAAAGGAAAGTACAGATTTAACAATTTACCCAAAATCTACTGTATTGGATTTTTAGCTAAAAATATATATCCTAATTTAGAAACCTATTATCATTATGGGACGTTGAAAAATGAAGGAGGTGAGGAATTAGACAGTCAGATTACACACATCATTATAGAAATTAGTAAATTTAATAAAAAAGAAAAAGAGATACAAACAGACTTAGATAAACTGATATTTGCCATGAAATATTTAGATACTTATCAACATTTAAATGAACTGCCAACATCTTTGTCAGAAGATTGGCTGGATAAAATAACGGAAAAGATAGACAAAAGCACGATGACAAGCGAGCAGAGGATGTATTTTGAAATGTTTTTAGCTAAAAATGTTTCTAGAATAGAAATGTTAAAAGAGGAGATACGACAGGAAATAGCAAAAGAACAGGCAAGAGGGGAAAAGAACGCCAATAGAAACATAGCTAAAAAACTAAAAAAATATGACATTGCTTATGATATACTTTCAAAAGCTACTGGATTAAGTATTGAAGAAATAGAAGCGTTGTGATTAAAGGAGAAAGAAATAATTATTTTGAAAAAGGCTAAATAGCCAAACATCAATTTTATAGCATAAAAAAGCCGTTGAGACTAAAAAGAGGTGAATAATATTAAACAACATATGAGATTTTGATAAGAAGTATATTCCTTTAAATCTTGAATCTTATGTCTTAAATCTTATCTCTCTCTCAATTAGCATCAACGGCATGATTTAATGTTTATAATTCTTTTGGAGTTTCTGGTATATTTCAAATAGTTGACATGATTATCTCAAGTCTTATGTCTCCTATCTTACGTCTTAATATTTAATTCCAACTAAATTGTATAATTTAGACAGCAACCAAAGCGGAGCAGTTAGTAAATTTTGGAAGCTTTGTTTGGTTTTAAGCTCGCTGCCGTCCATGCGGTGCCCGATAAATTGCGCTGCCCAACCGCCGATAAATAGGAGTGCTGAGAAAATGCCTAGTGAGCCGATACCCCAGCCTGAACCCCAACCATTGATGGTGCACATTAAAACAATGCCAATTACGAATAAGCCCAAAAATAAATTAACAGAGTGACGAGCATAGTATATTAAAATAGCTAATAAGGTAATGCTGCCCCAATTTACAAAACAACCACGCTCACCAACAACAGGGAGGCAGTACAATAAGCCGAGTAGTCCTACCCAAATAGCAGGCATAGAGATGTAGTGAATGAGTTTGTTGGCTGCACCCTGATGAATTGCTTCATAATCTGCTAACCATTTGCCAATTTGTCCCATAAATAGATTACTTTTTATTGAAGATTGAAAAATAAAAATTTGGTAAGTGAGTGTTTTGTTTTAGAAAGTGATTTGAGAATCAGTAGCTATTGTTGCATTTTTAGGACGCATTTTATCATAAAAAGTCATGTATAGGTATTTTTTTTAGGTGGGAGCTAGGGGATTTGTGGGAAGAGTAGAATAGGGGCACCAACTTAAAAGCTTGTATTACAGAAACATTTTGACAAGCTAGAAAAGTAGGTTAAAAAGATTTTTTTTATCAGAAATTAACTATTAGAGAGGCATTGGTTTTAGCATCATTAAAAAATAAAAACCTTAAAACTTTGTAACATTATAACCTTCTAAACTCCAAAAATTTTCAATACTGCTCCTTTTCATTCGGAAAATCACCTAATTTTACATCCTCCACATAACGACTTAATGCCCCTTTGATGTCATCGTATAAATTGAGGTAGCGGCGCAAAAAGCGCGGTTGAAATTCTTGGGTGATGCCCAGTACATCGTGTAGTACCAATACCTGCCCGTCTACATGCGGCCCTGCTCCGATGCCAATAATGGGAATAGACACCGACTCGGTAACTTGTTTGGCTAAGGCAGCAGGGATTTTTTCTAATACAATTCCAAAACAACCTATTTTTTCCAACATTTTTGCATCGCGAATTAACTTTTCCGCTTCTTCCTCCTCTTTTGCTCGTACTGTATAGGTGCCAAATTTATAGATGGACTGTGGAGTTAAACCCAAGTGTCCCATCACAGGAACACCTGCCGTTAATACGCGCTCAATAGAATCTTTGATTTCGCGTCCACCTTCTAATTTGACAGAGTGTGCGCCCGATTCTTTCATAATGCGAATAGCTGATCTTAATGCTAATTTAGAATTTCCTTGATACGTACCAAAAGGAAGATCAACGACTATTAAAGCGCGTTTCACAGCTTTTACTACAGACGAAGCGTGATAAATCATTTGGTTGAGCGTAATCGGAAGGGTTGTTTCGTGGCCTGCCATCACATTGGATGCCGAATCGCCCACCAAAATTACTTCCACGCCAGCGTCATCAACAATGCGCGCCATTGAGTAGTCATAGGCGGTTAACATCGCTATTTTTTCGCCCCTTTCCTTTAAGGTTCGTAGTACATTGGTAGTGACGCGTTTGTGCTTTTTTTTACTTACAGACATTTTGGGTACTTTTTACTAGGAAAATGTGCAAATATAAATCGTAGCAAGGTACAAACTTAGGTAGTTAAATACAAATTTTTGGGTTGATAGAAAGAGACTACTTACTATCAAACAAATCTAATCTTTAGATTTTGGCACTGTATCGTTACAGGCTTTCATCTATGGTTGTAGTACATTTCCAATACTTCTTCCACAGGCATTTCAAGGCGATAGCCATTTAGATAGGCAGCCACAAAAGATTTATGATAGCCTTGTTGGAGTATTTTTTCTTGTTTCCGTAGTGCACGCTTATAATTTTTAAAATTTCCTGTCACATAGCGATTAAAATCATTAGCTGCTCTTTCTACTTCTATTTTATCATCTATTTTAGAAAATATACTATCTGTTTTGATGGAATGTTTGAAGGCAGCAATTTGCACTTTGAAGGTTAAATGGGAATCATCATAATCATTTGTGTTATGGCTGACTTGCGGACCGAGCACTTCCCAATAATTAGTTGTTGAGTCTGACTTTAATTTAGACTTTAATCTAGCTATTCCTTCTGAGTGTAATTTAAGTGAGCGGCGCAATTCATTAATGTTTAGTTTCGAACATAGTATGAATAATTTCAAGTTCCGTTTTATGAACTGTTGAAATTGTTTTTTCATCGAAAATAATACCTTTATATGCGGCAAATACTTGATAATTGACATCTGATAATAGTCTAAACTGAAAACAGCCGTCCTCTCTAGTTTGAGTTTGCTGTTTTTCTTGAGTATCTTGCTCTAAAAGCGTAATAGTCACAGAATCAATTGGTTCTTGATTATCATTGCTTACAACTAAGCCCATCAATACAAGGCGGATATTACTTGGGGGGCGTTTAGGGGTATCAGTACTTTTTTGTGCAAGGGTCAATATTGGCAACAAGCAAAGCAGGGCTAAATATAGAAAGTAATGGACGATACGCATCTTAATAAATTTTTACTTTAAGGCAATAGTATATGTTTTTGAGATACTTCAGTGACTAGACAGAATGAAACAAAAATTGGACTTGTCATAAATCATTAATAATTTAATTGACTTGACAATGGCATATTAGGGATATGCTTGATATTACCTAATACTTTAATTTTAAAATTGATTTTTAGCTATTTAGACTTTTAGATATTTAGCTGTTAGAAATCAGGAATTGGTAACAACTAATTGCATTTTAAACTCTACTTAATTCACTGATTGATAGTTTTTTATGAGAATTGAGACGGTTGAATCCTTCTTTGCATCAATTATTAAAAAAGAAAAACCCTATCAAAAAAACACCTAATCACGAATCACTAACCTACGAATCAACGTTTTTGACAATGAGCATTCAGTCAAATCAATGTTTTGAATGGAAAGAAAAGATTAATATACCATTGTCAAGTTCATTATCTCAAGTCTCCTGTCTCCAATCTTATGTCTAAGTATTTTGAGGATGCATTATTACTTTAACGATTTCGTAAATGGTCTATTGTTTTTTTAGCTTAAAAATAAATAAAATAACAATTTCTTGTGATCAGTCCCTAGATTTTGGCACTGTACCATTTTGCTGATGCTCTTGATAATATATCTCCACCACCTTCTCCGCAGGCATTTCAAGGCGATAGCCATTTAAGTAAGCAGCGATAAAAGCTTGTGTATATCCTTTTTTTATCAATTCTTGGCGATAGTGGTTGGCTTCTTTATAGATTTTAAAATTACCTGTTACATATCTATTAAAGCCATTTGGTGCACGTTCAACATCAATATCTTTTTCATTTAACTTAGAAAAGAAATTGTTGGGATTCATAGAACGCTTAAAAGACCCCAACTGTATTTTGAAGGTCAAAACCGAATCGTCATAGGGATCACCATAGCTATCTTTGGTATTTTTAATTTTCTCACCTTCTACATCCTCAATATCCGACATCGGTTTGGTAAGTGGGTCATTAGGAGTAAGTGCAATCTGACGCTCTTTGGCCAAAATATCATGTGGATGAATTTGCACAGGAAAAAAAGTATGGATGGTTTTTGCCTCGCGCATATCTATCGTAGAAATGGATTTTTCAGCCAATGGCACACTATTATAACTCAATATAAGATAGTAATTGGTATTTGGCAGTAATTTAAACTGGAAAGCTCCATCTTTAGCTGTTTCTAACAGCATATTTTGTTGTGTTGTACTGTCTATCAATTCTAATGTTGCATAAGGTATAGGATTTAGCGTTGTGCTATCTACCACAATTCCTTTTAAATAAATGTCATTGCCATCCTCTGCATTATTGGGAACAACGTAAATCGCCTGTTGTGGATCAAACGAAGTAGTAGGCAAGGGCTGATTGACCTGTCTGAATAATTGATTGTTAGAAGTTGTATTTTTTACGAGAATGGGATTCGGTGAGTTAGGCACAGGCTTAGTTAAATAATTATTGTGTTGCTCATTTGGATTAGATAATGGGTTGGTCGTATGTAGAGGTGTTTCAATAGCATCAGAAACATGTGTAGAGGCTACAACTTTACCGGGATATTTATTGGTAATAGGCGTTGTAGCCATTTTACTACTTTGGCAGGCTGTACATAAAAGGACAAAAAAACAGAAAAAATAGTGTGAAATATGCATTGCGATAAATTTATAAGAGGTAAAAAAGCTAAGTAATTTTACATTAAAATGCTTTTTTTTAATGTATTGTTTAATTATGCGAAATAATTGGCAAAGCAAATTACTAGTAGATACTAGGCAAAATTAGTTTTTTGGAAAAAAAATAATGCTTATTTAAACAACATAAAATGATGCTTTTTGCTGTTTATGATGCTGTAAATCAGTATTTTATGTTGAGTTTAGTTGGAATTAATAAGTACTTGGTACTTAGAATTACATTATTTTTCAAATAAGCAATTAATTTTTGTAAACACGTTTTAAGACAATAGGAGTTTATAGATGGATTAATATAGTGCCATAATGTGATGAATAAATTTTTCAAAAATGTAAGGGGAATTATAAGTAAAACCTACCAATAGGGTAGTTATAACAAATAAAAAACAAAAAGAAAGGGTTAAAAAACTTGATTATTAGTAAAATAAGTAGTGTTATAAGGTTTTTGACAATAAAAAAAAGATAATTTGGTACTAAGCCTAATTTTTTTCGAAATTATTTTATTAGAACAAAAGGATTTGAACAAATTGGCCTAAACAAAGTGTCAACTTTAGTGTACAACAAAAACAACGATTTGTCAACTTTAGTGTACAATAGAAAAAAGTAGTCTTAAATTGCTGTCATAGTAATATCATCAATATGGCAAAAATAAGCCCTGAAAGCCAGAAGTGTCATAGTACTATCAGAAAGCAACTATCGTATCAATAAACCAGAAAAAAAAATAAAAATTAGAGGGACTTGGCAAAGTTGGCACGGTTATCGCTTTAATAAGAGCAAATACGTTAGCCATCATACTTAGGCTGAAACTAAGTAAAAAAATCCTTCTTTTGGGATGCTAAAGTGCCAAAAGAATTGTAACAAAAAAAGTAGTGATAGTGATAATAATGTAAAAAATGGCAGCGATAAACCCTCATGACCCACAGTGGCTTGGGGGTTTTACTTTTTTATATACTTAAAGACAGTCACTTATAACTTTTCTTATAGCTTCTCTTATTTTTTCCTCAATAATTAAAGACAATCTTACCTTATTTGTTCTAAGTAGTTAGTCAACGTTAAAATGACGGGTTGATGTTGAATGATTTTTGTTCCCTAGTAAGGCGCAAAACGTAGGCATAGCCCCAAAGCTACGGCGAGGCTTTGCAACACAGCTAGGGAGCAAAAAACGCCAAAAGCAATCGTCAATTTTATCTTGACTGACTACTAAGTACCTAGACAAAATTAAACAACTATCGAATTTGTCATAAATCATTAATAGTGAGTTGATTATCTCATGTCTCATGTCTCAAATCTTATGTCTCATGTCTCAAATCTTATGTCTAAGTACTTAAAAGACTAAACTACTCATTTCTAATACTTTAGCACAAAATTGTGTACAATTAAATAGTGCTTGGCACTTAAAAGACTAAACTCATCATTTGAGTGTGTCAAGAATTTAGGGAATGGCAAAATACTGTTTAAATAGACATTCACTTTTCCCAAAAATGAAACATCACTTTTTTGTTTCTTTTTTTGTCAAGTAAAAAAGAAAAAAACGTAGGTAAAGCGACACCTTTTAAGATTAAGGGCAATAATTGTTATACGAAATCCCTCTTTTTCTGACACACTCGATTAAAATAATGAAAGTCAATACTTTAGAACAAAATTGTGCTCAATTAATTAGTGCTTGGCACTTAAATATTTATAAGAACTTTAACAGCTAAAGCTGTCGTTACACAACTCACTTAAAAATAATTGCTATCAATCAATTTGCCCGAATCACTGATCTACTAATCACGAATCTACGAACTGTTAAAATAAGCCCAAACTGTTAGGTAGAAAAACTCGGTATTTGAAACATACCAAAGTTATAAGGTTTTAAAGTTTTTTATTTTTAAAATAAATTTTAAAAACAAGACCTATTGTTTTGTTAATTAAAGGTATACAAATTTTAATTAAATTGTTGTTATTTTAGTCAATAAAATAAAAGGCGAAAACCTAACTTATCTCCAAACTCTAAAAAAGTTCAATTTGAAACATGGCTAAATTGAAAAAGGAAAGTTGAAAATTGTTTTTCGTTTTTTCAAATTCACCTATATTTAAGTGCCAAGCACTAATTAATTGTGCACAATTTTGTTCTAAAGTATTGACTTTCATTGTTTTAATCAAACAAAGAGTCCTGTTTAATTATTGTGTAGTACTTAGTAGTCAGTCAAGATAAAATTGACGATTACTTTTGGCGTTTTTTGCTCCCTAGCTGTGTTACAAAGCCTCGCCGTAGCTTTGGCTATGCCTACGTTTTGCGCCTTACTAGGGAACAAAAATCACTCAACATCAACCCGTCATTTTAACGTTGACTAACTACTTAGACGTGAGATAGGAGACATAAGACTTGAGATAATTCATTTATTATTAATAATTTATGCCTAGTTCAAATGTCATTTAACTTTGTCTAAGTAATGCGGAAATAATAAGTTGAACCATAAAGCCACAATGATTTTGATTTGTACGAGGCGAAAAACATAGGCATAGCGGAGCTACGGCGAGGCTTTTCAACGAAGTACAAGGCAAAATAATAAAGGTGACTGGTTCAACTTAATTATTGTAGAATTACTAATACCCCAACAAACTAACTTTTTTTACAAAACAAAAAATTGATGAAAAGCATTGTAAGGATAGGTAAAATGAGTAGGTAAACATCAACAGTATGTTTCAAATGCCATGCTTTTCAAGCAAACAGTTTTTGCTTATTTATACAGTTCGTGGATTCGTGATTAGTAATTCGTTTTTGGTTTTTTTAGTCTCTTTTTGAATGAGCTCTGTAACAGTCTGATCACATGCATGTGGTTAGATTAGCTGTCAGAGTTCTTGTAAAAAAAAATAGTAATCAGTAAATTATATATAAAAGAAGGTTCGGAAAATAAATTCCAATTTCTGATCTCTAATCGCTAATTTCTAAAAGCTAAATATCCAAAAGTCTAAATAGCTAAATATCAATTTTAGAGGCAAAGTGTTAGGAAGATAATGAAACATACCACATCAATTAGCAAGAATATATGTCCAAAACTTTAACGGAATTACAAAAGGAGAATGAGCAATTGCGTCATTATGTAGAATTGCTGGAGGCAGATATGACCGAAAGCGAATTGCGTTTTGCCCAATTATCGCAAGCAGCATTTGAAGGTATTGTTATTTATGAAGGTGAAAATATTATATTAATTAATACAGCAGCGCGTAAATTGTTTGGCTATCGTAAGTCAGAATTAGTGCAGCTAAAGCCTATAGATTTAATTCAAGCAGAGGCACAGGCTGCTTATCTTGCAGCTTTGACTACTGCCCCTAGAGAGGGTATTGAGACTTACTGTATTTGTAAAGATGCTTCTGTTTTTCCTGCTAAAATTCGCCATAAAACAATTCCACATAAAGGCGAGGAGGCAAAGGTAATGGTTGTTAGTGATTTAACAGAAAGCAAAAAAGTAGAGCAAAAACTAGCAGCAAGTGAACTGCGTTATCGCAAATTATTTGAAGAATCTAATGATGCCATTTACATTTCTAGCAGAGATGGTTTTTTATTAGCAGTTAATGAAGCTGCTGTACAATTATTTGGTTATACTAGGCAGGAATTGCTGAAAATGAATGCTTTACGATTGTATGCCTTTAAAGAAGCGCGCGATAAATTTCGCCAAGAAATTGAAGCAAAAGGAGCATTGAGTAACTATGAATTACAGCTTTTGAAAAAAGATGGTTCGTTGATTGATTGCATTTTATCCACAACAACTCGCCGCAATGCCGATGGAAAAGTGATCGGTTATCAAGGAATTATTCGAGATATTACAGAGCGCAAACGCACTGAAGAATTGATTCAAGCTAAGGAAATTGCCGAGCGTTCTGCCCGTTTAAAGGAACGTTTTTTGGCCAATATGAGCCATGAAATTCGCACTCCGATGAACGCTGTAATGGGCTTTACTAATCTATTGCAAGACACCGCAACAATACATCAAGAACAATACATCAAAGGAATTAAAGTTGCTTCGGAACATTTATTAGTATTAATTAATGATGTATTAGATTTTTCAAAAATAGATGCAGGAAAACTGGAGCTAGAAACCATACCTTTTGATTTGAAAGATGTGTTAAATAATGCTATTGAGACTTTTAGAATTAAGGCAAATAAAAAGAACCTACCCATTTTATTAATTACCGATGAAGGTTTGCCTCATCATTTAATTGGTGATCCTACTCGTTTAACCCAAATTTTACTCAATTTACTGTCTAATGCCATTAAATTTACCGAAGATGGGAAAATAGAATTGTTGGTTAAGGTATTTATGGAAGATTTGCAATATGTGAATTTATCTTTTAGTGTAAAAGATACAGGAATCGGTATTCCAAAAGAAAAGTTAGACAGTATTTTTAACAGTTTTACCCAAGTAAGCAGTGATACACGCAGGCGATTTGGTGGAACAGGTTTAGGGTTGACCATTACTAAAAAATTGGTGGAATTACAAGGTGGCACTATTTCGGTGAAAAGCAAGGAAGATGAAGGCACAACCTTTACTTTTTTCTTAAAATTTAAAAAAGCAAACGAGGCAGATTTTACCCAACAGCAAGCTGTTCACCATATTAGTTTTCAACCTTTAGGAAAATTAACCATACTGATAGCAGAAGATAATCAACTTAATCAGGTAGTAGCGCGCGATACCATTAAGAAATGGGGCAAAGAGATTGTGATTGATATTGCCAATAATGGGAGAGAGGCAGTAGAAAAAATTAAGCAAAAAAAATATGACATTATATTAATGGATGTGCAAATGCCTGAGATGAGTGGCTATGAAGCAACTCAGTATATCCGCCACAAACTGGGACAAAAGGATTTACCCATTTTGGCAATGACCGCTTATGCAACAACTGGAGAGGCAGAAAAAACGCTGATGGTAGGCATGGATGACTATATTAGCAAGCCATTTGTGCCACATAAATTGTATCAAAAAATAGCCAAATTAACAGGGCAAAGCGCAGCGATTACTACAGTAATAGAGGAGCAAATTCTAGAGGAAGATGTTGCAATAGTTGTACAGCAAAACCTACAAAGAGTAACAGATTTAACTTTCTTAAATCAATCTACTTCTGATGATAAAGCATTGAAGGAAAAAATGATACATATTTTGTTAACTGAAACTCCTGATGAAATGATGAAGTTACAGGCACTATTAGCCAATGAAAATTGGCCACGTTTTGCGGCAGTTGCTCATAAATTTAAATCTTCCATTACATTTATGGGGCTACATGCGATGAAGTCAGTGGTGAAAAACTTACAAACATATGCAGAAAAGCAACAAGAATTAGACAAAATCCCCCAACTCTTTGCCCAATTAAAACAAACTTGCGAAAAAGCTTGTGAGGAATTGCGCGAAGAATTGGAAAGATGATTAGGTTTTAGAAGTTAAGTACCTAGACATAAGATTTAAGACATGAGACGTGAGATAATTAGCTCACTATTAACAATTTATGAGAAATCCAATGATTGTTTAATTTTGTCTAGTTACTTAGTAATTAGATTTTATACTTAACTAATTGATTGTCAAATTAAATAGCAAAAAAACTTTTCAACTTTAAAACCTCCCTAACATCAAAACCAGCCTTTTTTAGCTGCTTTTTCTACGGCTGCTTTGGGTTGTATAAATTTTCCTGTTAAATCCGTACTACCTGTTTCAATGCCTGTTTCGTGAAGGATATTATAGGCTTCGTCTGTAGTGAGATTGGGTTTGATGGCTTTAAGTAGACCGAGTAAACCAGCTACATAAGGCGTTGCCATTGAAGTGCCGTTCATCGGTTTGTAGCCATTATTTGGAACGGTTGAATAGACGTTTACGCCCGGTGCTGCAATGCCTCGCTTAATTTTGGCATCGCTGATGTGATTAGAAAATTTGGCTTTATTTAACTGCTCATCTACGGCGGTAACAGTGATAACGCCCTCACAAGCAGCAGGCACATGGAGGGTAGCACTTTGGTTACTATTTCCAGCAGCGACAACAACGATCCCGCCTGACTTTTGGACATATTTAACCGCTTCATTATAAGCTTTTTGTCGCGTATCATTCGAAGCACCACCTAAAGACATAGACACCACATCAGCCCCTTTATCAGCCGCTGTTATCATTCCTGCAATGATCTGTTGTTGTGTGCCACCGCCAAAGTCGCCTAGCACTTTAACACTACTGATGGTAACAAAATTATTGTCTGGTGAAAAGGAAGCAATGCCCAGTTTATTATTAGAAACGGCACCAGCTATACCTGCACAATGTGTTCCATGCCCTGCACGATCTTTGTCATTTTTTGTGCCAACTGACTTAAAATTGGCTTTTAAGTCTTCATGCTCTGCATCTACTCCTGTATCCAAAATAAAAATTCGAGCTGTTTTTTTAGGTTTAATGCGATTACTTTTCAGGAATTTATGTAAATCATTGACTTTCATTTGTTCAAATCCCCAAACTTTGTCCAAGTCAGGATCATTGACAATATAATTGCTTCGTGTAGGCTGTGGCAAAGTAGCTGTAAGTGGCGTGTATAAAGGCACAATTTCGTTGCGCTCTGCCCAGTCAACGGCTTCTAACTGTTGTAGTTGTTGAATAATGGAAGGGATTTTTGACTGATGTTTATCAGGAATATTAACCACATAATAGTCGTCTAGGTTAGAATAGTTGAGGTTTTTTATATTGGGAAATGCTTTGGTAAAAGACAGGTCGTATTGGGCTAATTCCCGTTTAATTTGAGCGACTAAGCGAGGGTTATCTGTTTGCAAATCCACCAGTAATTCTGCATTATTATCTAATTGAGCAAGATTTTTTTGCTTAGAAAAGGTAGGGAGCAACACTTTGTTATAGAATATGCTTAATAGCGTGATTCCAATAATAGAAGCAACCAACATACGTGTTTTGGGGCGCGCTAATTTACCAGCTAAAAAAGTGAAGATGTGCAATACGGCAAAGTCGCGTAATAGTACTAACCAAATGGGCTGGCTAAGATACTGATAATTCATTACCATATTAAATAGGTAAAGAATGATGGCAACATTAAAACCAAAAGAGAGTATTTTGCTTTTTTTGCGATTGGCACTGGCAAAGGCACTACTAACCGAAAAAAAGATGGCTGCTAGATAAACGAGCGGATATAAATCAAATGGTATCATGGTTTATGATTTTGGGTTTATGGTTGTGAGCTTCATCTTTTTTACTAAAAAATCTAAGCACTAACTCCTATACTAACACTCAAAAAGCCAATTTAATTCCCTTCCAGTCGTTTAAGATACATTTGAATGGTATTTTCTAAACCATAATATAAAGCATCGCTAATAAGCGCATGGCCAATGGACACTTCTAATAAATCGGGGAGTTGTTTATCAAAATAGAGCAGATTATCTAAATTTAAATCATGGCCTGCATTAACCCCTAGGCCGATGGAGGCAGCATAAGCAGAAGCATCAGCGTAGGCTTTTACCGCAGCAGTTCGATCATTTACATACTGTTCAGCATAAGGTCCTGTATACAGTTCAATACGGTCGGTGCCAATTTCGGCAGCTCCATCCATTATTTCCTTTAGAGGTTCAGCAAAAAGAGATACGCGGATTCCCAATTCCTGCAATTGCCCGACCACTTCTTTTAAAAACCCCTTATGCTGAATGGTATCCCAGCCAGCATTGGATGTAATAACATTAGGCGAATCAGGAACAAGGGTACACTGGTGAGGCAGCACTTCTTTGACCATTTTTAAAAAGCGTTCAGAAGGGTAGCCCTCAATATTAAATTCGGTAGCAACAATTGGCTTTAGGGCATAAACATCACTATAGCGGATGTGTCGCTCATCGGGGCGAGGATGTACTGTAATACCTTCTGCTCCAAAGCGTTCACAATCTTTAGCAACTTGTACTACATCAGGAATATTGCCGCCGCGCGCATTTCTCAATACGGCTACTTTATTAATATTAACACTCAATCGCGTTTTTATACTCATAAGCTTGCAAGGTTTTAAAGATTTTAGAGCTTGAAAAGTTACAAAATTATAAGGTTTTTTTTAGTAATCAGTTGACTATCAACTAATTCAATAACCTAACAATTTTAGGTATACAAAGCTAAGTAAAACACACTCGAATCCCAAAAAAGTTTGTTGTAAAAAAAAAGCGATGTCTGTTTGATTTATTATTGGCATTTTTTATATATCTAACATTTGAAAGGGTACACAAATTAAAACAATGGTTTCTTTGAATGTTGAGTTGGTTTGTTTAGGGGGTAAATGTGTTTAAATACTACTGAAGCCCTCGCCGAAAATAGGGTCTGAAACTCCACGATTGCCTTCGGCGACTTACTTTTTGCAATCGCGAAAAAAGTAAGCAAAAACGCTTGTCAAAAATATCGTTCCCACGCTTCAGGCCTGCGCTTTGCTACCGATTTTTGACCTGCTCGCGCTTCTTTTTCGTAAAGCAGATTCATGAACCTGCTCTACGAAAAAAAAAGATGACTTTTGTGTACCCTTTTGAAATCTAACATGGCTGTTTAGTAATACAGAAATAATAAAGGGAATTTGTGGTCATAGAAAGTACCATTTTTTCATTTTGTCCGTTTTATTTTTTGATGTTTGGGCACCTAACAAAGTAATTTGCAGACATTTTTTTTCATCAAAAGCCATTGAAGTGTGCGAAAAAGTAAATTAATAGAATTATTGAAGGGCGTTTCTAAAAAGGAGTTAAGGGAAATAGGTCATTATATTAGTACTCCTTTATTTAATCGGAGTAAAAACGTCATTGCTTTGTTTAAGTATATAAAAAAACATTACCCCGAGTTTACTACAGACAAATTAAGCAAAGAATATGTCTTTGCTAGAGTATTTACGGAACGGATTTACAATGATAAAAAAATGCGAAATTGCATGTCGCAACTATCTATTTTAATAGAAGACTATTTGGTATGGGTAAGCTTGAAGGAACGCAATATTGGGAGTATGTTGAATCGGGAATATGTTATTATGCAGGCCTTAAAAAAGCGACAATTAACCGATTTATTTTTTAAGTCGGTTAAGGCCGCCCAAAAAATTATTGATGGTTCAACGCAAAAAGATGTGCATTATCACTTTCACAAATTTAAGCTTAATGACGTAGTTTATCGGCACCCAAATACGCCAAAGATCACCAGTCATAATACATTACTTTATCAGACTTTGACAGATTTGGAATTATTTTATTTTGCTACAAAACTGGCCTATAGCTGTGAGGTGAAAACCAGAGCGCATTTTACAGCAGAGCATCCTATTCCAACCATTTTATTGGATGAGATGCTGCCACTTATTACAGAAACACCCTTTAAAGACAGTCCTTTGATTAGTATTTATGCGGCGGCTTTGCGTTTTTTACTACTACAAAATGAAACACATTATTTTCAGCTAAAAACCCAATTTACGACACATATGCATATCTTGGCGGCTTCTGAAAAAGATAACTTTTTAACATTACTTATCAATTATGCCAATTTAATGGATCGAAATGGACAAAAAAGTTTTTTAGAAGAATTGTTTGAGCTGTATCAACTGGGGCTTAATTACCAAATTTTGATTAGTAATCAATCCATTTCTACTGTTATTTTTTACAATATTGTCCAAGTTTCTTGCTCGCTTAAAAAATTTGATAATACTTATAGTTTTATTACAAGCTATCATGTTTTTTTGCCTGATGAGGACAAGGGAAATATGAAAAATTTATGTTTATCTTATCTATTATTTAGCCAAAACAAATTAAAAGCCGCCCTAACTCAACTCGCCTTAGTGCAGCCAACTAATTTTATGTATACCATTGTTACTAAGTTTTTGCAAGTGGCTATTTATTATGAAGGGGAAGACAATTTTTTCAGTTATGATATGTATGATGAAAATATTTTAGAGTCCTTTCCAGCTTATATTAGACGACAAACCAATATAGCTCCCTCTTTGAAGGAAGCCATATTGGAGTTTATAAGTTTTGTGAAAAATAAATTATTTAAGTTTAAATGTGAGAATGCGATTTCAAAAGTAAATTTACAAGACTATTTAAATAGCAAACCTAATATTGCTTATCGCACTTGGCTTTGTGAAAAAGTAGCAGAATTGCCTAATTGAATAATGAAGCAAATGCAATTTATTGTAGGAGGAGCTTGCGTGTTTCAACAGCTGTTAGTGTTTGTATTTTTAGCAAATAAACACCTCGTTCTAAGTGTTTTACATCTAATTGAAACCTTTGACTATCAATGCTATTACTTTCAAGTACAGACTGGCCTGCTACATTATATAAAGCAATATGCTGCACTTTTTCTCCGGGCGCAACAGTCAATAAACAATGCTCTTTAGCAGGATTTGGTGCAATTTGAAAGCTCTTAGATAGTGTATAAGCATCTTCTTGCGTTTTACTCCCTTTACCAATACAATAATCTATAAGACTACGTTTTAATACCTCATCAGCTATATTAGGATTTTTAGCTGTTCGCAAGTTTATGTTTATTTCTTTTATGTGTATGTCAATGGTTTCAAAATCATTACCATCACAAAGCTGTCCATCATATGCCATACGTGTAATACCCATAATAGCTGTTATCAAATCACTTTTAGCTTTTGTGATTTGTTTTGTCTTTCTATTATTTGGAATGAGCTTTATTTTAGCTAAATTATCTTTTAATAAAGTAACATTTGTATACCAAGAATGGACAGTAGGATGGGTACAGCTAATATCAAATTGAGTATTTTTTAAACTAAAAAACTCACTTTTATGTGAAAAAGATAAATGAAAAGTGATACTTTCAACATCAGCAACATTAGTAGTAGCCGGAAAGCTAATGTTTAAATTATCAACACTCATGCAACTATGATAGAGATTAGGGATAAGCTGCAAGGTTTTACAAGTAGAAATATTTCCAACACTTGTATTAATACCTGCTTTTTGGGCATGTAACATAAAACACCCACTAAGCATAAAAAACAGAAAGATAGTTAAAGAACGACTTAGTTGTTTTAATAAGTTGATCATTTGAATTGAAATTTTGACGTTAAATTAATAAAAACTATTAAGTGAAAAGACATTAGATTTGAGCTAATTGGCTTAAACTTATTACCAACTATTTGCTCTAAATCTAGATATCCAATAACTTTATAGATTAAAAAATAAAATAATCATTCTTATTAGTAGTATTAATCAACTTTCCAATACAAATTTACAGTAACTTACCTAATAAGTAAAGAACAAAAAACAAGCATTGTCCCGTTTTTTTTAAATATTATTATGCTAAATGCTTGATTATGAGTTTTTTATGTGATAGTGTGTATTGTCAAAAAATGAGTGTTTTAGGCTATTTGGGTATTGATTATGTACTTATTCGCTTAAACTTTCCAACAATTTTTTAGCTTCCAACTCTTTCCAATTGCCCTTTTCAACAATATTTTTTAATTCCTTTTTAGCGTTGTCTAACTCCTTATTTTTGACATAAGCTAAACTAAGATACCAGCTAATTTCATCCTCATACTGATGTTGATTGAGCTGACGCGCTTGTAAAAAACTTTGAATGGCATTGGGATAGTCGGTTTGTGTTTGGTACAAATAACTCAAGCCCAAGTAAAAAAAGTGTTCTGTAGTTGCTGTGCCTCTATCAACAATATGCTGAATGTGTTGGGCACTCGCTTCATAGTCTCCATTTTGATAGCTCTCAGTAGCTCTTGCCCACAATTCGGATACGGTTTGGGTGGCCATTCGTGTTTGGGGAGGGGCGAAGTGTTTTTCTACTAAATAATTGTCTACTAATTGCATATAATTAGCAGTATTTGTAGAGCTAAACATAGGATATAGAAGGGATAAGCCTAAGAGACAAATAAAAATGGCTGCAACAGATAGCCATTTGCGAAAGCGTGTAAAGACAGAGGACTGATGCAAGGGGGGAACTGCATTAGGCAGGTTTCTGCTTTTAGGCTGTGCAACTTTAGCAATTGTCGACTGATTGGGCGGAATATTGTATTGTTCTGTTAACAAATGTTCCCAGCGTTCCTTGTGTTCCTTGTCAAATTTTACTTCAAACAATTGTTTTATCAATTGCTCTTCTACTGCTTCAGTCAGTTGGTTGGCATAAAATTTATTTAATCGTTTTTTCATCGTTCTATTACCCTCAATTAATCAATTCAAAAAAGTTATTTATTTGAAAGTGTAAAAAAAGTGTTCCTTAGCTTTTTTAAACAGCGTTCTTTTTGCTTACGCGTAGCAGCATTAGAAGTATGATTCAAACGTTGTGTTAATTGTTTTAAAGTAAACCCATCATAGTAATAGCCCCTTAATACTTGTTGACAGTTATTACATAGTTGCTCCCATGCTTTATCTAACAAACCAAGTGTTTCCTCATCAAAGGCTGTTTCATCATCTGCACTCATCACCTCTTTATTAAGTGATTGCTCTAGCTTCAAATAATTTTGTTTAGCCATTAAGGTAAATAAGTATCTCATATTTCCATAGTGAACCTTACCTTGTATAATTCTTTTTCTAAACTGTACAAGTGTATCCATCACAGCTTCATAAGCATCATCATAAGAAGCATTACATTGATTTTGTATATAATTCATACACAGCTCAAAGTGTGACAAAAATATTTGCTCAAATAGGCGTTCATTACCCTGTTGTAGTTGTCCAACTAACTGGTTGAACTCTTCTTTGGATAAACCAAAGTTATTTTTCATACTTGGGCTCAATGCGTTTTTTATCACGATTTTTCGTCATTAATGTTTGTAAATGAATAAAGTGAATCTCAGATATAGGGGGGCACCTCACTCTTTTATCTAAATCAACCTTTTTCTTTTACTTAAAAATATAAGCTTAGGTTACCAAAGAGTGTGACAAGATCATACCAATTTTTTTACAATTATTAGCAGACTTGTTCGAGCAGTGCAGTTTAGTAGTGAAATATCTCAACAATGAACTTCGCCTAAAAAAAAACTATTCTTTATTCGTTAAATTAATATCACTCAAATATTTTTCCGTTTTCGCACTTTCAATCTTATTGTAAATGCGCTTTGATTCGTGTTTATCACGAACTACTTTTGCCAATGTGAAACAGGAAGATACGGAAAATAAATAGCACATAACAAAAAATAATTTGTAAACAATGTCTATGTTTACCAGATAAATACCCAATAATGTACCTATTGAAGAGATGGTAAAAGAAACCCAAGCAAGGGTGTAAAATGCATTCGTATTTTCGTTGTGTTGATAACTCATAATGATTAAATTTTAGATTTTTAGAAATTAGAATTTAGAGATTAGATTTTTGTTTTTTTAAAAAATCATTTTCTAAATTCGGAACGAGTAATTCGTAAGGTATGTTTCATTCCCTTCCTAACACTTTATTTCTAAAATTGCTATTTAGATATTTAGCCTTTTGGCTCTTTAGCTGTTAGAAATTAGCGATCAGAAATTAGTTAAAATAAATCACTTTTTAATTTCCCTAATGGATATAAGCTTTTGATTTTTATAGTATTATGACGGCTAAAGCCTTCGTTACAGAAAACATCCAAAAAGAAATCAATCAGTAAAAAACGTCCAAAAACGAATCACTGAACACTAATCCACGACCTATTAATGTAAGCACAAACTGTTTGCTTGAAAAGCATAGTATTTGAAACATAAGTGCCAAGCACTATTTAATTGTGCACAATTTTGTTCTAAAGTATTGAATTTCATCACTTTAATTTTTAAAAAGTGTCGTTTAATTTTGTCTAGGTATTATATCCATTAGGGAAATTAAAAAGTGATTTATTTTAACTAACTTCTGATCGCTAATTTCTAACAGCTAAATAGCCAAAAGGCTAAATATCTAAATAGCAATTTTAGAAACAAAGTGTTAGGAAGAAAATGAAACATACCCGTGAATTCATGATTAGTGATTCATTTTTGGCTTTTTAAGTACCTAGACAAAATTAACGTTACAATAGTAAAAGACTAAACTCCTCATTTCTAATACTTTAGCACAAAATTGTGCACAATTAAATAGTGCTTGGCACTTAAGCTTTTGATTTTTATAGTATTATGATGACTAAAGCCTTTGTTACAGAAAACATCCAAAAAGAAATCAATCAAGTGTGTCAGAAAAAGAGGGGTTTTCTATAAGAGCTATTTACCTCAATCTTATAAAGTGTCCTTTGCCTTACGTTTTTTTCCTTTTTTTCTTGATAAAAAAAGAAAGAAAAAAATCAAGGCTGTGAAAGTTTTTCAACACCTATAAAAAAGGATATTTTGCTTTTGGCAAAAAAAAGTTTTTTTGCTTGATTCCAGACTATATTTTATTATTCCTTAAATCCTTGACATACTCAAATCAATCAGTAAAAAACGTCCAAAAACGAATCACTAATCTACTAATCACGAATCCACGAACTGTCAAAGTAATCGAAACTGTTTGGTGGAAAAGTACAATATTGGAAACATACCTAATACTGTAACCTTCCAAACTCCAAAATCTTAAAACTTTATAACCTCTATCATGCAATTTAACCGTCAAGTCATTTGGCTCAACATCATTTTTTGGATGGGAATGTTTTTAGCGCATTTCTACGTGCAGTACAATCCAAATACTGAGTTTGACACCTGGCCTGAAACCATGGCTTTTAGTTATGGCACTTTACTCAATGTAATAGCAATTTATGGATTTGCTCACTTTGGTGTTCCTGCCTATATCAAAAAACCTGCAATTCGTACCTTGATGCGGTATAATGTATTGTTTATTGTACTATTTGTTGGATTTGAAACAATGTTAGATGCTTTTTATCAATATTTTTATAATGATTTTTATAAGATAACTGCACGAAATGGTATTTATTTTAAAGATTTGATAATAACTAATGTAATTTCAATGTTATTTATTATGACAATGGCTAATTTATATGCATTAAGTTTAGCATGGCTAAAAGATACGCAAAGGAGAGGAGAGGCGGATAAAGAAAAATTAAAAGCTGAACTCGCTTTGATGAAACATCAAATTCAACCGCATTTTTTATTTAATACGCTCAATAATTTGTTTGGTTTGGCCTGTGAAACGGGCAATGAAAAAGTAGCTGATGGCATTTCTAAATTAGCGGAAATTATGCGCTATATGACTTATGAAACAGAAGCAGAAAAGGTTGATTTAAACAAAGAAATTCGCTATTTACAAAGCTATATAGAACTCCAAAAATTGCGAACAGGAGATAAAATTAATATTGATTTTCAGGTAGTTGGAAATATTGATGGAAAAAAAATTGCACCTTTATTGCTGTTGCCTTTTGTGGAAAATGCCTTTAAACATGGCATTAGCTTTATTGAGCCAAAACCCATTAAAATTATGATGAAGGTGGCAGCAGAAAAACTGATATTTGAAGTCAATAATCACATTCATCGTCAGCTTGGAAAAGGAGCGGAGGAAGGTGGTTTTGGCTTACACAATGTTCGCAAACGTTTGGAACTGGTTTACCCTGATGAACATAGCCTTTTAATTGAACAAAAAGAAGGGCAGTTTAATGTTTCTTTACAGATAAAAAAAGTATAAAATGAATGATAAAATTATCCGTTGTGTAGCAGTAGATGATGAAGCTCCGGGGCTAAAAGTGATGGAGTTGTATTGTAAAAAAATACCTTTTTTGCATTTGGAAAAAACCTTTCAAAACCCTGTAGAAGCTCTTTTGTATATAGAAGAAGAACAACCTGATTTGGTGTTTTTAGACATTAATATGCCTGACATCAATGGAATGCAATTTGCCAATATTTTGCAACAATCGCCTGCTATTATTTTTACAACAGCACATCGAACCTACGCACCCGAAAGTTATGAGGTAGGCGCAGTAGATTATTTGTTAAAACCCATTTTGTTTGATCGATTTATGGTAGCCGTCCAAAAGGTGCAAAGCCGATTGCTGCAAAGTACTCCACAGCAAAAAGATAATCCACCAGCCAAAGAGCAGGTAGATTTTATGTTTGTTAAATCAGACAGCCGTTTTTTTAAGGTCAACTTCAGCGATATTTTATTTATTGAAGGAATGCGCGATTATGTGGCCATTCACACTAAGAAGCAAAAAATTTTAACTCTTTCGGGAATAGAAAAAATACTAAATCGCCTGCCGAAAGGTCAATTTATGCGCGTCCATCGTTCATTTATTGTCGCTTTACAACATATTGAATTAATACAACACAATCACATTGCTATCAATGGTAGAGACATTCCCATTAGTCATTCCTATAAATCAGATTTATTTAAGGTCATCGGTAAACGGTGATTTTCGTGGATTCGTGATTGGTGGATTCGTGATTGGTGGATTCGTGATTCGTTGATTCGTGATTCGTTGATTATATGAAGAAACTCATATTCGACATCCAACATCATCAAATCCGACATTCGAAATTCAAGATCA
>JAHDHV010000032.1:22237-24972 GCA_020631155.1 Bacteroidota bacterium
AAACTCATATTCGACATCCAACATCATCAAATCCGACATTCGAAATTCAAGATCACTCTCCAAAGCCGTCTTCTGTCCAGATATAAACCTTGCTTCGGGCGTTGAGGTAGGCCATTTTGCCGTTTAATTCTAGGCGAGCGATGCGTTCTTGTGGATACCATTCAATGTGGTTGAAACGCGGACTAGCAATGTACTCACCATTATTCTGAATCAATCCGAAAAATTCGCCCTTTCGAACCTGCGACACATTGCCTTCCAAATCCCAAATAAAATCATATTCGGGTGGAATAATGTATTCGCCTTTGGTATTGATAAAGCCCCATTTACCGTTTTTATCTTTCACTTTTGCCACACCTTCCACAAATTTTTCGTTTTGTTTGAATTGTGCAACAATCGCGATTTTACCTTTGCTATCAATATATCCGTATAAACTATCTTTTTGGAAAGCTGCCAATCCTTCGGCGAAATCTTGTACCCAATCGTATTTATGTGGAATGATGACTTCTCCCTTTTTGTTGATGAATCCCCAGCGTTCTTTGCCTTTTTCTTTAGATAAGACACGCGCTAAACCTCCGGAAAATAAACCCGCTACTAGATATTTTTTGTCCTTAATAATTTTTTCACCTTTTTTATTGATGTAGGCATATTGGTCAAAACCAGTGCGGACGGCTGCCACACCTTCTGAAAAATCGAATGCCTCGCGATAGTCCGCATCAACAGCTATTTGCCCTAAGCGATTGATGTAGCCCCATTGTCCATCCACTTTAACGGCTGCTAGGTCTTCGGCAAATTCCTTTTTTTCTTCAAATAATGTATAAGCACCGATTCGATTGGCATAACCTTTTTGTTCACCAACTTGTATTTCCGCTAAATTATTTTTAAAAGTTGCAGCCTGATCGAAGCGCGGTGCAATGATCATTTTTCCTGTTTTATCAATATAACCAAATTTCCCGTTCATTTTAATGGGAGCCATACCTTCTGAAAAATTAAGGGCTTCCTCATATTTTGGCGGAATAACAGTCATTCCCTGATGATTAATAAAGCCCCAACGTCCATTTTTAAGCACAGGAGCCAAGCCTTGTGAAAACGACAAGGCTTTATCAAATTTAGGTAGAATAGCCATTTGTCCACTGGCATCAACAAAACCGAATTTGCCATTCATATCTTCTACAACTGCTTTACCTTCGGAAAATTTTTCCGCACTTTTAAACAGCAACTCTGTAATTTGATTGCCTTTGGTATCTGTATAACCAAATTTGTCATTGACACTGACCGAAGCGAAACCCTCAGAAAACTCGCCAATTAAGTCGTAGCGCGGCACAGATACGACCTTTCCGCTAAGGTCTACCAAGCCCCATTTGTCGTAGTGGACAGCAGTAGCATAGCCTTCTGAAAAAGGTGTTACCACGTCATAGCGCAGGGGAATCACCATTTTGCCTTGTCGGTTGATGTAGCCATATAAACCATCACGCATAACGGCAGCCAAATTGCCAGAGAAAAAGTCTACCATATCAAATTCTGGTGGAATGACCATTTCACCGCGCCGATTTACATAGCCTGCTTTTCCATTAATACGTACTGCTGCTACTCCTTCCGAAAAGTTGAGCGCATCGTCATATTTGGGTTCAATAACCACTGTACCAAAGCGGTCAATAAACCCCATTTTGCCATTGATTTGGACGGCTGCTAGTCCTTCGCTAAAATTTCGACCACTGTTGTACTGTGGACGTATGATGTTTTTTCCCACTTTATCAATAAAGCCAATTTTACCACCAATACGTACAGCGGCAAAGCCTTCTTCAAATTCAGTAGCACCATCAAATTTTGGTGCAATAACAACGGAGCCTGTTCTATTGATATACCCCACTTTATTGTCAACAGAAATACTGGCTAAACCTTCGGAAAATAGGGGCGGATAGGCGGAATCAATTTGTGGAATGACAGCAAAAGAACCATTTTTACGAATTAATCCCCATTTACCACCATCAATTTGAACGGCTGCTAGTCCCTCTGAAAAATCACCTACCTCAATGTATTGTGGTTTAACAATAAATTTTCCATTTCTATCAATAAAGCCCCAGTATCCTCGATCCGTTTTAACGGCCGCTAGTCCTTCGCTAAAGTCGCTGACTTCCACAAATTTAGGTGGAATAATGAACTGCCCAATTTCGTTGATATAACCAAATTTACCGTCTTGTATAATGGCTGCTAATCCTTCTTTGAATTGCCCAAATTGATGATGAGGGAGGAGCAAAACCCAATTTCCTTTTCTATCAATAAAGCCTTTTTTTCCTTTATCTAAAAAAGGATAGGCCATCAATGTTTGCTGTCTGGTAGAAACGGGTTTTTTAGGTATTTTTGGGAAAACGGGCGGTGGTGTAGCGGGTTTATAAGCGGTAGAAGGCTGTTTAGGAGTTTTTCCAGGGCGATAGGGGGCTTGGGTATCAAAACCTGTTCGCTTACTGGTTTTAGGTATATCAGAAGTTGATTTGCACGAAGTTAAAGTTGTAATAAAGTATAATAAAAAAAGAATGTACCCTAATTTTAAGCTAATATGTTGCATAACCCTTGTTCGGTTTTTTTTATTTTTATAAAAATAATCATTTTTTCGCATAAATAAAAAGTAAGGCTGAGTTTTTTACTTACGAATTATAATCAATTACGAATTACGAATTAGAAATTACGAATTATAATCAATTACGAATTACGAATTAGAAATTACGAATTATAATCAA
>JAHDHV010000032.1:25072-26808 GCA_020631155.1 Bacteroidota bacterium
TTACGAATTACGAATTAGAAATTACGAATCTACGAATCACCAATCCACGAATCTACAAATCACGAATCTACCAATCCAACATTTGACTATTACTAAAACCATAAGTTTGTTGTAGTGTATTGGCAATATTTTGAAGCTGTTCAAGGTAAATGGTCTGTGTTTCTGTGTTGGGTAAGGCGTAGACAGGGGCATCGCCGAGTGAGCTTAATAGTTCAGTGGCAGTGTCCAAAGGCAATTGTTTTTGGTCATTGTGTTGTAGCCCAAAAATGCTTGCACGAAGGGCTGCCCAGTGCTGGTTTAGGGCTTCAAAATTAGTTGTACTATTGTTGAGAGCTGCCATTTCTACAAGCACATGATTGAGATGGTGAATAGCGGTTGCAGCTAAGAGTTGTTCCCATGTTACTACTAATGATGTGCGGATGCTATCTCGAATGGTGGTTTCCTTGTTGGTGACGGCGGTGCGGCCTTGTAAAAAATGCCTATATATTAGTTCAACAAAATTAATTTCACTATTAGATAAGGTTCTTTGGGCTGCGATTCTAGCAAAAGAAAAATTATATTCTGACTGAAAATCAATCAAATCATCAGCATTAGCATCTTTATAGGGAGTAGCGGAGGTCAATTCTTCAAGTGTATACTCATGGTAGTTTCTGGCTGCGCCAAAATAGCCAAATGCCTCATCCCAAGCATGTTCTTGTGCCGAGTAATTAGTGGTAGAAACCAATTCGGAATTGCTATAAGTTCCAATATTATTGAGCAAATTCGTAGCTTGTGCATAAAACGAAGCTCCCAAAATCGTAGATTGTAAGGAAGTTAGCAAGTCCAAACCTGTGTCTGTTGTGTAAACTGTAGAGGTGCCTAAACGTGTTGTAGAGGCATAAAAACCAATCGAATCTATCCAAGATTGTATCATAGAATCGGCTTGAAAACTATTGCTTACACCACCTGATAAGCTGGTATTTAGGGCAATAGAAGCATATATATCTTCAAGAGTTGTTGCATCAGTCAGCCTTGTTGTGGTAGGTTCGGTAGGACTTGTTTGAGTGTAAAACGTCAGTAAGTCATCGGTGGTTATTGGGGCAGCATTGGCGGTGGCTAGGTTAGCAATTTGTTGGATAAAATCTTGTGCCAATAACTGTCTGACCGTTTGGCTACCGTAGTCTATGGATGTAGTGAGAGAACGTCCAAAAACATAAGTTTCAGGGGGTATTATTGTTTGACAAGAGCCATCATCACTTTCTGCATCGGGATTATAATTGATCGCCGTCAGGTCGGTACAGCCTTTTTCTTCCTTAACACAGGCCGAAAAAGAGAGTAACAAGAGTAATAATAAAAAACTAAAGCCAATAAAATGATTTTGCATAAATGGTTGACTTGTTGAAATTGTTGAATTGTTTTGGAGTTTAGAAGGTTATTAGAGTTTGGAAGGTTACAAAGTTACAAGGTTTTAAAGTTTTTATTTTTTTAATAAACTTTAAGAATAATGCCTTTTGCTTTTCTAACCAAAACTATATAATTTCAAATGAAATTATTATTGTTTTTATTAATGAATTAAAAGACAAAAAACCAATTTAGCTCCAAACTCTAAAAGGTTACAAAGTTATAAGGTTTTTTATTTTTCAAATAAATTTTAAAAGCGGTATATTTCATTATCATCCTAACACTTTGCCTTTAAAATTGATATTTAGCTATTTAGCTATTTAGCTATTTAGATTTTTAGATTTTTAGATTTTTAG
>JAHDHV010000481.1 GCA_020631155.1 Bacteroidota bacterium
AATCACCAATCCACCATTTTCAATTCTCCATTGTCAACTTTCCATTCATTTAAACCCTCCAAAAACGCAGCAATAAAATTTCCAATAACAAAAAGGCCAGTGCAAGCAAGAGGCAAATTTTCCACAACACAACCCCTCTTTCTATTTGCCCGACTTCTATTTCTAGGTTAGCACTTTCCAGAAAAGTTACATTAGGGAAATTATATTTTTCTTTTAATTCGGATAAATTAAAATAGTTGAGAAACGATTCCTTGCGGTTGAAGTTGAAACCAAAGTAGGAGAGGGGTTTTTTGGCTTCCATATACAATTGATAAATGCCTGCTTCTTTGAGTTGGTCGTTGATGGATAAGAGCAGCCTAGAACCCATTATTTTTTGTCCGGGGATAAATTCATCGCCCTTGCCTTTGAGCTTAAAAGCAGACTCTTTTTTATCCGTTTTATTCGGAATTTCGATGCGCTCGTTGCCGCCGATGGTATAGGCAATTCGCCCACCCTTCACACTCACTAGAGCAATTTTGTAAACCATTGGCACGAATACGGCATGAGAAGGCACATTAGAATTAGCCGTATTCAGCGAGAAAGCAGCGAGATAGACCTTTCCCTTTTCTACATTATATTTACTCAAACAAGATTTTCCACCCATAAAACGCATTAAAACTTGCTCTCGGCGGTTGCTATACTGCGTCATATCAAAGCCCGTACTCACAAAAGGCAAATCCGTATTTTTAGGCATCCGATCAAACACTCCGCTAAACACCTCTTGTTTGAGATTCAGATTTTTTACCCGTTGTTCGTTGTAATTTTTACCCGTATAGGTATTAGTGCGTAAGGCTTTGAGCATACTATTGTAGGAAGCCATGTCCATATTGTCATTCGGAAAAACGAGCAGGCTGCCCCCTTCGCGCACATAACGTTGCAAATCTGCCGATAAACCCGTTGATATTTTAGGCAATTGATCGAGTATAATCAACTGATTTTTAGGCAATTTAGCATAGTCTAGCTGGTTAATGGACTGTGTTTGGTGGTTAAAATTGCTTTCATTGGCAAACAAAGCCTTTAAATAAGGGCTTGCCTTGCCTTGATGAATAGACAACACATTAATTTTTTCCGCTACTTCAAAAGTAAAATAGTAAGTGTCATCAAAGTTGATTTGAGTATCCTCGACGTTAAGTTCTGCATTGTGCCATCCGCCTTGATTGATAGAAAAATTGAGGGTATCCACAATAGATTTATTAGGCGGAACGTTAAAATCAGTTAAGGCCTTTGTCTGATTATTAATGCGGAGGGCAAGGCGTGATTTGGCAACAGCATCATCGCCAGCATTGCGAATGCGAACCATTAATTTATTGCTCTCATTTAATGTCCGAACAGGGGCAGCAAACCATACCGAATCTATAAAAACATTTTGCTTGTTGGGGGATTGTAGCGGCACAAAAAATAGCTGAACAGTAGTGTCTTTTTCTTCCTCAACATCAACTATATTTTTTTGAAAATCAGATACTAAAAATAAGTTTTTCCATTCTGTGTCTGCATACTCAAGGGCTTGCTTCTGACGTGCAACTACATCTGATAATTGTCTTACATTTGGTGTGACTTCTACCTCTTCCAAATACGTCAAAAATTCATCCTTGTCTAATAATCGTTGATGCTTGCCTTTGAAGTCATTGGTTAATAGTTGAAACTTATTTTCAGGATTAACCGCATATGCTTCCACAATTTCGGTGGCCTTGCGTTTTGCTTTCTCAAATAAAGATACCTCATCACTAGAAGCATTCATACTAAACGAATTATCTACAAAGATACTGACTGCTTTCGCTCCTTGAATTACTTCCTCTTTTTCTTCGTCTTTAGGCAAATAAGGCTGTGCAAAAGCTAAGGCCAAAAAGGCAAGTGCCAACATGCGTGTAAGAAGCACCAACAAATGCCGTAACCGATTGCGGGTAGCGCGTTCTTGTTTGACTTCTTTAAGAAATTTAACGTTGGTAAAGTAGACCTTTTTGAAGCGTCTAAAATTAAAAAGATGTATGATGATAGGAATAAGCAAAGAGGCTAATCCTATAATTGCAAAAGTTGGATATACAAAATTCATTCGGGCAAAAGTTAGTAGAACTGATGGTTTTGGACTGCTCAAAAATGAGTATATTTAGATTTAGAAAATTGCTCATCTTTTGGCTTTCCTGTATAAAGTATTAAAGTCTGTAAATGTAGTGATTTTAAATAGCACAACAAAACTAAAATTTAGAAGATACTCAGTTAAGTTTTTGATAATCAATGATTTGTTAGCTTTTTTTTATTGAAAATAAACAATAATCAATAATCGCTCAAAAATCTTTCCATTAACTAATTAATTTGTTTTTAGAGTGAATGTTCATTTGCTAAGTCACAGTTGTTCTATGGTTTAGCATTGTGAATAATAGTTTTTTTTGTCTAAAACTATTATACTACAATCCTCAAAAAAAGAAAATATTTAATTACTTTGCTGTTTATATGTTATAGTTCTATGGGATTTTTATTTGATAAATGTGTGAAAAACAGGCTAAAAAAAGTATAGTAATGACAAATAAAATAAATATGTATTTGCTCATATTTGGAGGCTTGGAACGATATGTGTAGCGAATAATCATATAAAAATGGATAAACGGTTTGGGGGGGTAAAAGTTCAATGTAGAATCTTTGCTTTTACATTCTTTAGACTTAGTTAGGAGTATTAATTGTGCTTCCTTTTATACAAAAAGCATTTTTTATTCATCATGCTTACAAATTTAACAATTGATGAACGACACAATAATTAACAATACATTTTTATCAAAATAAAATATAATGATTATTGTATTAGTTATCGTTTTTTTGTAAAAAAGATTTATTAAAGCTTTTTGATTAATGCTTTGAGAAAAATATTTTAATTTATATTACTGAGTTATCTGCATTTTTGGTTTGTATAAATAGGTATTTATCTATTTGCTATTCATGTGTTGATATGTTTATATGAGCCGAATGATTTGATTTTTTTAATCATTTATTCTTATGAAAGAAACATATCTGTTGTAAAATCGTAATTATAAATTAACTTACCATTGAAATTAATTGATTAAATTGAATGAGGTTATTTGATGCTAAACATATACTTTGTACTATAGTTTTTGTGGTTGTTATTTTATTGGTTTCCCCTTTTGCCATTGGTCAAGCAAAGGGAACTAAGATTATTGTGCCCAGAGGAACTAAGATCATTGTGCCCATTATTACACCTGCCCAATCTGCTTTTGAAATTACAAAACAACTCAAGGCAATAGTTGATGCTTTTAATGAAAAATATATAAAGGATAATATAGCTATTTCATTAGAGGATGTGACAAATTGGGAGGAAGTGGTGACAGAGGTGCAAAGACGCAGAAATAAAAATAAAACAGCTGGAATTATTATAGCACAGCCCCAAGCAATCCAAGAGTTGATTGCTACAGGTGGAATTACTGGCTTAGATGGCGTTGTGTCAACAAACACAGTGAACAGCTTACGGTCTAAGTTTGGAGATAATAATTGTAGGGAGTGCAATAAGTATAGTATTCCATTTTTGCGAAGTGTTCCTGTAATGTACTACAATATTCCAAAATTAAACGAGATACTGCCTAATTATAAAACGGGTGGATGTTATAACGATTTACCTGAAAAGTGGATTGGTGAGCTAGAGCCATTGTTGCGAGCTTATAGAGCTGCTACCGGCGAAAAAAGCCCAGAACCATTATTGATTTCTGGCGAACAGTATGAATGGTTATTTGAGACAATGGTGGTGCAGTGGGGCGGAAGCTTAGAGCGAAACGGCCAGATAAAACTCAATTCAGAGGAAGCTATTAAAGTGCTAACATTATGGCAAGAATGGTCTAATGAGGGCTTAATGAAGATAGCCGATACAGAGAAGGCAACACTCAATAGTTTTATTCATGGCTATAATCCAATTATCTGCCATTCTTCGGGCAGCATTGGAGAAGTAAAAAGCAATCAAGCTTTTGAATATAAAGTAGGAGCACTTCCTAGACATACAGGAAGAAGCAGCGTATTACATGAAGGAGTTAATTTATATATTTCTATGTATATGGATGACAAACAAAAGGAGGTAGCTAAACGCTTTATCGAATTTTTGTATGATATAGACGTACAAAAGCAAATCAGTTTTGAAAGTGGCTATCTATCTTCGGTTACTTCTAGTATACAAAATAACGAGGATGAATACTTGGAAATGGTTAAGGACGAATATAAAAATTATGCAGAACCTCGTATGATGCCCAAACATCACACAGAAGTCTATAGAATACTAAGAGAGGCAATTAAAAAGGTAACTGATAATGGCTATGATCCTAGAAGTGCTTTAGATGAAGCGCAAAAGAATGTATCACAACTTTAAGAAAACTAGACAACATTAAATGGCATTGAGTGTGTCAGAAAAAGAGGGATTTCATATAACAACTATTGCTCTTAATCTTAA
>JAHDHV010000482.1 GCA_020631155.1 Bacteroidota bacterium
GTTTTTGCTTACTTTTTTCGCGATTGCAAAAAGTAAGTCGCCGAAGGCAATCATGAATGGGATTACAGACGATATTTTCGGCGAGAGATTCAGTAATACTTAAACCTATTTAAAAAATAAAATATCTTTTTTTTATTCGTTTTGAGTGTGTCAAGAATTTAGGGAATCGCAAAGTTTTTTTATATGAAGGGAAAAATTTACTTTTCCAAAAAAACAAAATAGTCTCTTTTTATTGGCTTTGAAGAGCGACCTTGAAAGTTTTTGCGTTAAGAAAATTGGAATAAATATCGTTAAGAAATATCCGCAGTGATACGGGTTTTAAAAGCCTAGTGAATTTAAATTAAAGTTTTAATTGTTGATTATCAAATACTTATTTTGATTTAAGCAAAGAGTAGCACCTTAGGAGATTTTAGATATTTATTCCAATTTTTAGCGAAAAAGTTTCACAGTCTTGACTTTTTTGTTTCTTTTTTTGTCAAGTAAAAAAGAAACAAACGTAGGGAATATAACACTTTGTGAGATCAAGGCAAATAGCTATTATATGAAATCCCTCTTTTTCTGACACACTCATTGGTTTTGAAGAGCGACCTTGAAAGTTTTTGCGTTAAGAAAATTGGTATGAAAAGCGTTAAGAAATATCCGCAGTGATACGGTTTTTAAGTACCTACCAAACTTTAATCAAAACTTAAACACTTGATTATCAACTATTTATTTTGATTTAAAAAAGGAGTATCACCTTAGGAGATTTTAGCTTTTTAGAACAATTTTTAGCGAAAATGTTTCGCTGTCTTGATTGTTGGGACGTAATGCATTACGTCCTTACTATTTTATCAAGTAAAAAAGAAAAAAACGTAGGGCAAGGGAGACTTTTTAAGATTAAGAAAAATAGTTATTATACGAAACCCCTCTTTTTCTTACACACTCTTTGGATTTTTAGATATTTGGCTTTTTGGCTGTTAGAAATTAGTATTTTAGTAATTAGAATCAGTTCAAAGACAATTCATAAACTATCCCTACTCCCCACCATCTGCTGCTGCGTCATCATCGCCGCCGCCTGCTGGGTTGAGCATTTTGGAGAGGGCATTTAAATCTACATTTTCGGGAACTCCCTCCGCTTGTTTTTTCTTCTTTTTAGGATCAAATACCAAAATTTCTTTCACTGTCTCATTGATTGGCGGTACATCATCCTCTGTTAAGGTAACCAAAATTTCTTCGGTTAGAGGAGCAATACTTACGATTCTATTGGCTTGACGCTCAATGCATTTGTCCAATAAATTACGAGATACGCGCGCATTACCAAAGTTAGGAGTACGCTGTTCGTAGACTTTTTCAAAGATAAAAAACAGCTTTTCTTCGGCATCGTCACTTAATTTAAAGTCCGCTTTTCGGGCAAATAATTTGAAAATATCTAATAATTCTTGCGGTTTGTAATGGTCAAAATAGAAATAACGGTTGAAACGCGATTTGATACCGGGGTTAGAGTTGATAAAGGTTTCCATTTCATCGGGATAGCCCGCCACAATTACTACCATGCGTTTACGGTAATCCTCCATTCGCTTCAATAATGCTTCAATGGCTTCATTCCCAAAGTCGCGTTTATCGCCCTCGCTTCGGCTCAATGCGTAAGCTTCATCAATGAACAATAAACCATCTAAAGCAGTTTGCATTACCTTGTCCATTTTGATGGCAGTCTGTCCGATATAGCCAGCGACAACTCCTGCGCGGTCGGTTTCTACCAAATGCCCTTTGCTTAAAATGCCTAGGTGCTTGTAAATGCGCGCCATCAATCGAGCAATGGTTGTTTTACCTGTCCCCGGAGGGCCTAAAAATACCGAGTGTAAAGATTTGCTAGATACTTTCAAGCCTTTTTCTTCCCGTATTTTTTGTATTTTTAAAAAGTTGATTAAAGTGCTGATATTTTGCTTAATGTCCTTTAAACCAATGAGTTCGTTCAATTCTGCGATGACATCCTCTAAGGTTTCATCCTCTGCAACTTCCATTTGTTTTACATTCGGCAATGATTTTTTCGGCTCATGCGCCAATTTCCATACCTCTTTTAAAGTTTTTTCCTCCTCAGAAGTCACCTTACCATCTGCTTTGGTAACAATAGATGCAAAGCGATATAAATGCGCCGCAACACTCGCGAATAATTCGTGATCCAACTTAGACAAAATAACAGGCAACAACAATTGATCGGGAAATTCGCCTTTTACATCAAAAATTTTGGCACTTAATAAGTTGCTGAAATTCTTTTGAAATTTATCATTTTCTAATAAATCATTAATGCGGCTTAATTTAATGCGATTTTTCATATCGCCATCACCCAATAATCGTTCATACATATAGACCAATGCAAACTGCTCGCGTCTCGAATTAGGCTTGCCGTCCTTATTGCACATTTGGAATATTTTAATAGCATCTTGCAAAAATAACTCCTTGGCACTCGGCGTATTAACAGCAACATCCGTTTTATTGGTCATATTTTGCAGCGTCTTTTTAAAGCTTGGATCATCATCCAAATCTCGACAAATACGCTCGTACTCTTTGGCTTCATGCTGTAACATACTCAAATATTCGCGGTCTATAATATCGGCAGCGATTGCCTCCTCAGGCGGAAGACTATCCTCTGCTTTACCCACCTGCTCTACATGAACATCTCGTCCATAGCGTTTAAGGTTACTATCATTTGCCTCATCATACTCTGCGAGAGCCAAGAAAAATTCCGATAATTTTAATTTAAATTCATCTGATAAATCGGGAAATGGCGGACGCAAATTTTCATCATCATCAAATAATTCTCCAATATCCTCTAAAGAAATAAAGCCTTTACGGAAATGAATGTTACAATCTGTGATTAAAAAACCGCCATTCATTGCTCCAAGATTATTATCGTAAAGCAGTGCAAGGTCTTCTTTAGCTAAGTTTAACGACTTAAATTGTTCTGAAATTCGGATAATTGTCATCGGGCCGATTCCAGAAGTGGTAAAGAACTTATTGTTTTCTAGCTCTTTATCCGTAAAAATTGTTTTAATCTGTCGTTCAATATATTGTACAGGAATTTTGCTCATGTTTTGATAAATTATTGACTACTAAAATAGTCTCCAAAGATAATAGAATTTATAGAGATGAAAAAATAACTCTAAAATTAACAGAATTGTTTGAAAAGTGAAGCTGATTTTAGATTTTTTGGGGCTTTCCTCTTTAGCCTTTTAGATTTTTGACTTTTAGCAATCAAAAATTAGAAATTGAAAATCATTTTTTTTTAAAAAAAATCACCAAACAAAGTCTCGCTAACAATTTTGCCATTCAAAAGAAATATCTATTTTTGAGATAGAAATATTTTTCAAAAACTTTCTGTATATTCGCAATCTAAGTGCCAAGCACTACTTAATGGTACTCAATTTTGTTCTAAAGTATTGGCTTTCATTATTTTAATCGAACAAAAAGTACCATTTAATTATTGTGAAACACTTAAAAAATTCAATTAGTAATGCGGAAATAATAAGTTGAACCATAAGAGGCTGTCTTGATTTTGTTTTGTGCAAGGCGAAAAACATAGGCATAGTAGAGCTATGGCGAGGCTTTTCAACGAAGTACAAGGCAAAATAGCAAAGGCAACTGGTTCAACTTATTATTATAGTATTACTTATCCCACAAACATCCAATAAATTACGCAATGAAAAATTTAGAAATAACTAAAACAAAGCCTTCCCAAGCACCCAAAACGCTCAAAAAAGCGGTAACAGAAAAATTACATGGCATTTACTTAACTGATAACTATCGCTGGTTAGAAGATAAAAAAGATTCAGAAGTTATTCAATGGACAAGACGACAACATGATTATACTGCCCAATTTTTAGAAGAAAATTATTCCATTCCAGCAGGTGTAAAAGAGGAAGTAAGCGCAATATTAGACCGCGAAATTGTAGGGCCGGTTAGAATGGTACACGATCGGCAATTTTTCTATAAAAAACAAAAAGGAGAAGCTCAATTTAAATTATACTCAAAAATAAATGGGCAAAATAAGCTGATTTTCAACCCTATGGAACTTGATCCACAGGGGCATACCTCTATTACAGATGTTGCTTACACCTTTGATGCAAAACGAGCAGGCATAGGAGTTCAAAGTAAGGGGGCAGAAATTGCTACTTATTACATTATCAATACCGAAACAGGAGAAATTATAGGAAAACCTATTCCTAGTTTGTCCCCTTATCACGGCTTTGTATTTACTAAAGATGGAGAACATGCTTATATCACACCACGCACTAAAAAGATGATTGATGAGCAAACTCCCTCTAAAATCTATTTACATAAAATTGGTGCAAAACATAGTGATGATGAATATCTTGCTGGTGTACAAGATGCTAAATATGAAGTTTATGCTTATGACTCTAAGTATAGCGATATTTCTTTTTTAAATTATGGCGATTTTTATTCTGTAACCATACAAATTCGTAGAAC
>JAHDHV010000483.1 GCA_020631155.1 Bacteroidota bacterium
ATAAGACATAAGACATAAGACATAAGACATAAGACATAAGACATAAGACATGAGATTTTTTGGATTTCGGATTTGTTGATTTTATGCGATGCAAAATTACTTTGGTTTTATAGTTCAACTTATTATTTCTTAAAATACTTTCAAAAGGGTACACAAATTAAAGAAGTAGTTTTTTTTGAGTGTTAACTTGCTTTGTTTTTTGGGGAAATGTGTTTAAATACTACTGAAACCCTCGCCGAAAAAGTGTCTGATAACTCCACGATTGCCTTCGGCGACTTACTTTTTGCATTCGCCCAAAAAGTAAGCAAAAACGCTTGTCAAAAATATCGTTCCTACGCTGCAAGGCCTGCGCTTTGCTACCGATTTTTGACCTGCCTGCGCTTCTTTTTTGAGCAGATTCATTCAATCTGCTCTAGGAAAAAAACGATGACTTTTGTGTACCCTTTTGAAAAAATACTAGACATTATTTTTTTCATGAAAAAAATAAAAACCTTGTAACTTTTCAACCTTCAAAACTTTCCAAACTCCAAATTACGCTTTTGCTCGTTTTAGTCTCCGTTTTATATTTGCTTCGACTACATAATGATCTATCAGAGGGGCGAATACGTTCATAAAGAGTATGGCCAACATCCAACCTTCGGGATAGGCGGGATTAATAACCCTGACAATCAAACCGATAACACCAATGAGGAAGCCGTAAATCCATTTGCCTAAAGAAGTTTGTGCGGCTGTTACAGGGTCGGTAGCCATAAATGCCATCGCAAAAAAGAAACTTCCCATGACAAAATGATAGTAGAAAGGAACGGCGATGAATAAATTGCTAGACGCTTTACCTGAAATAATATCGGTAATCGCAACGCCTTCTTTCATACTTGCTGCGCCATTGAGTATCAAGCCCATAAATACCGCACCAACTACCATTGACAGCATAATTTCCCAACTAGCAATGCCTGTAACGATCAAAAATAATGCCCCAAGCAATACGGCAGGTTTGCACATTTCGCCAATAGAACCGGGAATCCAGCCCCAAAACATATCCGAGATCGTGTAATGCTCCAGTACGCTAGACCAACCGCCTTTTGCTGCGAGGCCTAGCGGTGTAGCCCCTGTAAAGCCGTCCACCGTAAAGCTCCGCATCCCGACATCGGCGGCGTAATTTATGCCGACCGCATCCTTTAATATGGTATCCAAACCGATGATTTGATGCAACATATTGTAGTCATAAGAGACCCAGCAAATATCCCCTGATATTTCGGTAGGGTAGGCAAAAAACACAAACACCCTAGCGGTGAGGGCAATATTGAGCACATTCATTCCTGTTCCGCCAAATGCTTCTTTTCCAATAATAACAGCAAAAGCAGTTGCCATAGCTACCATCCACAACGGAATATCTGGGGGCATAATGAGTGGAATCAGCATACCTGTGACCAGAAATCCCTCTTCAATGGAATGACCTTTTTTTGCGGCAAAAAAGAACTCAATACCTAAGCCGACCACATGAGACACTACAATTAAAGGTAGTAATTGGAATAAGCCATAGAGTAACTTTGTCCAAAAACCATCCATTAAGCCTGTATACATACCAAAAGCTGCATAGTGCTGATGTCCAATATTATACATACCCAATAGCAAGCAAAATTGCATGGCAAGTACCACATGAACCATCGTGCGCTTCAAATCCATGCCGTCTTTGATATGCGTGCCATTGCCCGATGTTGTTGTTTTAGGAGCAAATAAAAAAGTAGCAAAGCCATCAAAAATGGTATGAACCAGTTTATTGTCTTTGGTAGCTTCACCTATTTTTTCAACTTGATCTTGTAAATATTTAATTATCATATCTTAATGATTAGATGTAAGGATTTGCAGCCTCACAACTGATATATTTTATAATTTAGCTATTTTAGACTTTTAGCTGTTTGGCTATTTAGACTTTTAGACTTTTAGCTGTTTGAGATTAGAAAATTTGCTAAATAAATAAAAACTTTAAAACCTTGTAACCTTCCAAACTCCAAGAACCTTCCAAACTCGAAAAAAACTAAGCTTGTTCGCGCATATAATCTAAACCATCGCGAAGTATTTCTTGAATATTTGTTTTAGAAGGGCAAACAAATTCACACAATGCCAAATCTTCTTCTACGACTTCGTAAATACCCAAACCTTCCATCAAATCGAAATCGCGAAACATAATGGCTTTTAGTAAATGCATAGGAAATACATCCATAGGTAATACCTTCTCATACAAGCCTGTAGCCACAAAAGCGCGCGGTTCGCCATGTGTATTTGTATTTACATCATATTCCTTATTGGGCATTAAAAATGCTGGAAAAGTGCGCGACAAACTGGGGCGCAAATAATTAGGAATTAACCAACCAAATAATTCGTACTGATCGCCTTCTTCCAATACACTTAATTGATGATCAAAAAAGTTGATGTGTCCATTATGAGCAATTGTTTTACCTGTCAACACATTACCGCTAATGGTACGCACATGCTCAGTAATTAGATTATCCTTGAGCATATCGGCGATGTTTGCCCCTAAGAAACTTTTCACATATTGCGGCTGCTTCACCTTCGGGCCGCCAACAGCAAAATAACGCTCCGTATTATACTGCCCATCCAGTAGCACCCGACCGATGGCAACAACATCCATTGGATTGATAGTCCAAACAACATCACCTTTATTTATAGGGGCAATATGATGGATTTGGATGCCCACACAACCTGCGGGATGAATGCCTTTAAAGGAGTGTACCTCGGCATTTCGCACATTATCTGCGATGGTACTTGGATTTTGAGTATCTGTGCTGATGTGAACTTTACCGTCCGTCAGCTTGGCAAGTACGTCTATGCCTGCTTGAAAGTAACGACCTAAACCGTTGAGAGTGAAATTGTAATCAGGAGCGAGTGGTGCGGAATCGAAGGCAGAGATGAAGATATTTTTTGGGATTTCGTCAACTTCGGCGAGTACGTTGAAGGGGCGTTGTCGGAGAAAAGGCCAGCAACCTGTTTTCAAAAGGTGTTTCACCAATTGGTCTCGGCTGGTTTTGTTGAGGTTAATTTTATCAAATTGTTGATAATGATTAGTTTGATCTGCCAAAATGATGATTTCAACAATAGACCGTTTTTCTCCCCTTACAATCTCCACTACTTCGCCACTGACGGGAGCTACAAAGTAAATATCAGGATTTTGCTTATCAAAAAATAACAAATCTCCAGCTTTTACTTCATCACCTACTTGCACCGCCAATTTTGGAATGGGTGCAATGCCAACAAAATCAGTTGGTTTAACTGCAAAAGTACGAGATTGAAAATCAGGCTTAACCGTTTGTTCGGGTGAGCCTTTTATTTTGATATTATATCCTTTTTTGAGCTTTATCGTTTTTGCCATGTATCTAGGCTTCTTTTTTTAATACAAATTTTTCTAAATGCGTCCGCAAAGGTACTACTTGTTTTGGAAAAATAGTAACAGAATTTGGGTTTTTGTATCAGGAATTGTTTTGGAGGTTGAAAAGTTAAAAAATTATAAAGTTGGAAAGTTGTCTTTAAGTTACATAATTATAATTTGTGCTATTTAATTGTTTGATAAATAGTTTTTTAGCTAAATTCATTAATGTTGTTTTAATGAGAAAAATTATAATTAAAAGTTCCAAAAATACTTTTTTTTATTAAACTGATAATCAAATCATTCAATAATTCAACAACTTTGAGTATGATCTTAAAGTCATTAACGCTTGTTTTCACTCCTTTTCCTGAATTGGTACCATAAAAACGATTCACAAAGCAGATTGTTTGCCAAAAAAAAGATTTTTAAAAAAGAGAAAAGCTTTAAGTTTTAATGTGAGTGAGGTGTTGTAAGTATTTGATGATGAGTGTTTTATTATTTTTTGATTGAAGTTTTACTTTTAATAAAAATTAAATAAGCTTGATGCTACCTTTTAATATGAATCTCCAATTTATGAGGGTATGTTTCAAATGTTGTACTTTCCAACTAAACAGTTTGAGGTACTTTGACAGTTCGTGGATTCATGATTAGTAGATTAGTGATTCGGGCAAATTGATTGATAGTAATTGAGTGTGCCAAGAAAAGAGGGAAATCGTATAATAACAGCTTTTCCCTTAATCTTAAAAAGTCTCCCTTTCCCTACGTTTTTTTTCTTTTTGCTTGATAAAAAAGAAACAAAAAATCAAGACGATGAAACTTTTTCGCTAAAAATTGGAATAAAACTCTAAAATCTCCTAAGGTGATACTCCTTTTTAAATCAAGGTAAATACCTGATAATCAAAGGATTAAAGTTTGAATAAAATTCGGTGGATTCTTAAAATCCGTATCACTGCGGATATTTCTTAACGAGTTTTATTCCAATTTTCTTAACGCAAAAACTTTCAAGGGCAGGTAGTGCTACAAATGTGCACTTTTTAGTTTACCCTGTTTTTGTTGTTGCTCTA
>JAHDHV010000484.1 GCA_020631155.1 Bacteroidota bacterium
TAAATAGCCAAAAGGCTAAATATCTAAATAGCAATTTTAGAAACAAAGTGTTAGTAAGAAAATGAAACATACCGTTATTGAATTGTTGAGTTAAGTGCCAAGCACTATTTAATTGTGCACAATTTTATGCTAAAGTATTAGAAATGAGTAGTTTAGTCTTTTACTATTGTAACATTAATTTTGTCTAGGTACTTATTATGAAATTATAAAACAATATCCCTTGCCAATTTACAAAAAAATCCGCATAAATTTCTGTTTAACAAAAACTTATGCAGATTACTGTTAATTAATTTTATAGCTTTAACTCTAACGATTGATCACTAATTTTTGGGTAACAATACCTTCAGAAGTGTGGATTTTAATAAAATATACCCCTGAGTTCAACTCTGATAAATCTAGTTGTAATTGTGATTGTTGATTCATATTGGTGTATGGTTGCTGAACTAAAGCACCTAGTAAATTGAAAATAGCTACCTGAATATTTGCCGCATTAATATCTGCCAAATCTATGGTTACCAAGCCTTTAGATGGATTTGGATAAATTTCAATGGTAGTTGTTAAGGTATTTTCGCGAGTGCTTGTATACAAACATGGGCCTTCATCACAAGGGCCGGGAACAATAATACTTCTGGTTGTTTCGGTTGTATTTCCATTGGCATCAGCAACAGTATAGCGAATGGTAAAGGTGCCTGCTTGTGTGGTACACATTTCTTGTAATGATTTACCTGTTGAATCATAGTAAGCAACTTCAACTTGCTCTGTAATATTGCCATCTACATTATCAAAAGCGGTGAATCCAAGGTTAGAAGCATCAAAGGGTTCACCACATTGCTGCCATACTACTGTAGAGGGACCGACTAAATTAATAATTGGTGGTTGGGAGTCGTTAACTTTTACATAACGAGTGGCAGTTGTACTATTACTTGCATTGTCTGTTGCGGTGTACTCAAGGGTATAAATGCCGATTTTCTCCACATCCACTGTGCCATTCACTGCCACTTGTTCAGTGATGATGCCATCTACATTATCAACAGCTAAATAGCCCGGTTCTTCCCAATCTCCACCGATATTGACTTCTGTTTCCAGTGTGTCGCCATTTGCCATAGCTGCGGTTTGTGTCAAATCAGTATATAAGGTTAATCTAGGTGCGCTTAAATCTTCAGCAACTACATTGACTACTCTGACCAGTGGCTCTGCTTCATTGCCTACATTATCTACAGCATTATAAGTCACTGTATAAGTACCAATTTCAGCCGTATTAACCGTATTATTAGTTGTTAAAGTAGCAGGGCAACCAAAAGAATCTGCATCATCTATAACCGTAGCCCCTAAATCCACATATTCTGTATCTACAATCACATCCATTGTATCTAAATCGTCAAAGAAGGTTTCATAAGATATTCCTCCTCCATCTTCCATAAAAGAGCGATATGGACTGCCTATAATAATTGGTGGATTTTCATCAGTATATACTGGAATAATATAAGGAACTCCATTAGCATCCGAAGGTGATTCGCTTGTTTCATTACCATCTGAGTCAGTGACACTCAATAGCCAAGAACCCCCATTTTCAGATGGCGTACTTACATCCACACCAGAAATTTGTAGTTGATCGGTTAAGTCACCATCAGGATAATCAATTACAAAGGGACTAAAAGAGTCGGCATCAACTTCGCAACCCTGGATGGCATTGGTAGGATAGTAACCGAGCTCTAAAGATGGATGCGTATTTACTCGAACTTCGGGATCAGCAATGTCTTCTATAGGAATTTTTACATATCTAAATTCATTGAGTGCAAAAGCAGTTTGAGGAGAAAAATCATCCACTGCATTGCCAATTTCTGCATCAGACATATACAACACGTGGAGGTGTGTGTCTACTGTCCGCGCTACAGCACCATAAACGGCTTCTTCTGTTGGATTATTGGTAATATTATATGGTCCAATCCATGTTGCACCGCCATCTGTTGATTTAATGGCGAATAAATCTCTAAAATAATTATTATTGCCGTCCACGGCATCTTCAACAATAGAAGAATAGGTAACATATAAATTGCCGTCTCCATCTATACCTGCGCTTGGCATAGAAATATTGGCATTGCGATAAGTATTTGATTGTGATTCATTAAAATCGAAGAAAAACTCACCATCGCCATCTGCATCTTGTTTAACTGTAACACCTATAATACTAGGTTCAGCATCATCCATTGTTTCATTCCAATACATAATGCCTGTATTGTCTGGAATAAAACCGAAGCCTTCTCCAAAATCTCTACATAGTAAACGTCCATACCAAACATGTGCATTACCTTCATTATCAACCAATATGGCATAAGAACGATCAGAAACTATAATGTAATTATCATCTAAAGCAAGGTCGCCTCTGTCTGGGTATAAAGGATTATCAACAGTGATTAAATAACGTCTAGTCCAAGTATCCCCGCCATCAGTAGATTTTAATAATTGCGGTACATAAGTTCCAAGAACAATGGCTATATTGTCCCCATTAACATCAATAGCATAACTATCGCCAGTAATATTAGCAGAGCTTTCTGGTGTTAATCCAGGAAAGCAATCCATTTCTTCCCAAGTATCGCCTGCGTCCTTACTCCGAAAGTAAGCCAACCCACCGGGTAAACCACAATGATTAGCTTCAGCTGGACGAGCAGCAATAAGGTGAATGGTATTGCCATTGGCAACCATACGCGCCCAAGTATCAGTATCAGTACCAACAGGAAAGGCTTCATGTATCCACTCGCCGCCTGGGTCTTTTCTTACCCAACTTAATCCTCCAAAGGAGTTGGTAGCTCCTGCAAAGTGTGAAACAACAACAATACGCCCACTTTCAGTAACCACTATATTTGGCCAGCCATTTCTATCTGCTTCTAGGCGTTTAGTAGGGGCTTCTTCCCAAGTTTTTCCACCATCAGGAGAATAAGCATAAGCAGTGCCTCTATCGGGTGCAGAAGCATCATAGCTATTACTATAGGTCCAAGTTGCATGAACGCCGCCAGCATCGTCTACAAATAAACGATTGCAAATGGAAACATTAGACTGTAAATCGTAAGTGCTATTTCCAACAATAGTGCCTGCCGATGCGCCTGATTTTTGAGTTGCTGTCGTTCTTGTTACAGATGCCACATTTTGAACAACCTTATGTTCAGGCTGTACTTCTTTAATGGCTTTAGGAAGAGTTTTGGAAGATACAACAACTCGCCTTGCCTTTTGTGTCAATTTGTTAGGTTGAATACGTTGTTGAGCATGAATACTGAATTGTCCGATTAATAATAAACAAAACATGAATAGTACATTTTTTTTCATAATAAATTTAATTTTGATAAATGAAAAGAAAAATGATAGTGTCCCCTGTAATTCAGTTTTGTTTGAATAATGATGTTAGTATTTTTGTATAAAAATGTGCAAGTATTTAATCTTAAGTAGATAAGTACTTAGACAAAATTAATGTTACAATAGAAAAAGGCTAAACTCCTCATTTCTAATACTTTAGCACAAAATTGTGCACAATTAAATAGTGCTTGGCACTTACTTAAATCAAATACTCTATCCATACAAAAATAAATGTAGTTCACGACATTTGTAAGGACAAAATCGGGCGTTTATCAGATAGAAATGCTGTTTTTTGAAGTCTTTTTTAGGAGTAAAAAGTACTTTTTTTTTAGTATTAAATTCTTTTTTGGAGAGAGAAAAAAAAAGACTACACCTTTTTTAATATTTTTATTTTGTTTAAAAGTCTGGTTATTAGTTGGTTAAATAAAATTTAATAATGCTTTTTTGAGAAAAAAGTAGAATGATTAATTTTTTAAAGAAGCAAAAAAAACGGCTTACTTATTTCAGGAATAATCAATTAAATGGAAAAGAAATGTTGAAAATTATTTTTTGTTTTTTCAAATCACAAATGCTTAGTCATTAAAATATTTCACATATTATTTATGCTTAAATAGGGATGTTTCTAGCTCTTTAAGTACCTAGACAAAATTAATGTTACAATAGTAAAAGACTAAACTCCTCATTTTTAATACTTTAGAACAAAATTGTGCACAATTAAATAGTGCTGGGCACTTAGCTGTTATAAATTAGTTAAAATAAACCACTTTTTAATTTTCCTAATGGATATAACTCACCTTTCGCTGATTTCAAAATGAGAAAATAAGAATTAAAAATAGCTATTATAAAATACATAAACCACTAATTGATAGGTGCTTATGTTTTTTAAAAAGGTTCGACCCCGCTGGGGTCGTATTACTAGGTCATCATTTCCAACTAACATACTTTGACCCTGCTAGGGTCATTTGTTTGTCCAGTGACCGCAGAGCGGTCAAAGTATGTTAGAAAAAAGTGAAGAGTTCTTCTTTGACCCCAGCGGTAGCACCCTCAGAAAAAAAACAAAAAGACTTCCTATTTTTGTAT
>JAHDHV010000485.1 GCA_020631155.1 Bacteroidota bacterium
TTGACGGTAATACCGTATTTGCAGGAACAGACGCAGGTTCTATTTTAAGAATTTCTAATATTAATGGTGGCAATCCTATAGATTATCAAGTCAAAGAGTTTGTTATTGAAGGCGAAGGCGGTCGTTATGTAAGTTCTGTTACAGTAGACCCAGCTATTCCGACTAATATTGTTGTTGCTTTGGGTAACTATGGCAACGATACTTATGTATATACAAGTAATAATGCCTTATCTGGTAATGTTACCTTTGAGCCCATTCAGGGTGAAGGAGACAGCGCACTACCACCAATGCCTATTTACTCTATTATCATTGATAAAACGAACTCCAACCGCTTTATTGCTGGTACCGACCTAGGGGTGTGGTCTTGTGAAAAAGTTCAAACCGGTGCAACAAGCTTTGAGTATTTTTGGACAGAAGAAAATGCCAAATTAGGACGTACTCCTGTATTTGCCGTCCGTCAAGAAGTAATGAACCAAAACGGTTGTGATGTATTATATATTGGTACACATGGTAGAGGAATTTACAGAAGCACCTCTTTCACTTTCCCATTCTGTGACACTACTTTACCTGTCTATGATGCTGGCGATGTAACCTCTACGGAAGATGTAACAAACCTTTCAGCAGGCATTAAGGTTTATCCAAATCCTATTCAACAACAAGCAACTGTTAATATTCACTTACAAGAAAATGCGGACATCAAATTATCCATTTACAATTTACAAGGCCAATTGGTACGCACCAATAATTTAGGCTATAGAACAAAAGGTGAATACAATGAAACCATCTATCGAAATGATTTGCCAGCAGGCAATTATTTTATTGCTTTAGAAAATGGACAAAAACAAGCAGCCATTTACAAAGTTATGTTCCAATAGGCTTATTCAATTTTAAATTACCAATACATTTAATTATTTATAAATAAAATTATAATTAAATCTTGATCCCAAAAAGCCTTTTCTCGCAATTTATCGGGAAAAGGCTTTTTTTTCAACAAAAAAACTTGACTTTCACTGAGCTCAAAATGAGAAAAGAAGAATCAAAATAGATACCTTCAAATACATAAGCCAATAATTAACAGATGTTTGTTTTTGTTTTTTTCAAAAAGGTTCAGCCCCGATCGGTACCTATTTTTTAAGGTTTAAACAAAACTCATAAACATCTAATCATTAATTAGTGCTTGACACTTAAATATGCTTTTTGCAAAAAAAATCAGCGAATAACAAGAAAAAACTATCAGTATACCAAAGACAGGATAAAAGCAAAATTTGTTAAATTTTTTATTTGTTTTTATCAGTGTAACCAGAGGCTACAAATTTAGTTCGGAGCGAGACAAAGCCTCACACCTGCTAGATTACAGGGGCGAGGTCCCACCTTGAGCCGAACCAAACCTTATAGGCTTTGGCTATAAAAAATTACGATTCTAAACTGTTTTTGGTATAACTAAAAAGTATCATAGCTCATGTCTCAAATCTCTTTTATAACACTTAAAATAATGATTATGAAAAAATATTTTTTTATACTAAGTGCCTTTTTCCTATTAGTAGGCATGTCGTTTCTAATCTACCAAAACTATTTCTCCGATACATCCGAACAAACTGCTACAACTGCTTCTTTAAGCACCTTGCAAAAACCCAAGGGTATTCTCAAAGCCTTAAAACATTTATACGAACTCAAGGCTAATCAGGTGACAGGTGAGGTAGCTATTAAAGATGTATATGCAGCTCGAAGACAAGCCAACCAACTAAAACTAGAGAAAAGTAATTGTGAAACAGAAGCCATCGAATGGGAGTATATGGGTCCTAACAATGTAGGGGGTCGTACTCGTACTCTTGTCATTGACAAAGACGACCATCAACGGCTCTATACAGGTGGCGTTGCAGGTGGTATCTGGACTTCCAAAAACGGGGGCTTGAGTTGGCAAGCCTACCCCGGCAATGAAGACCTAGCCAGCATGTCCATTGCCTGTATGACACAAACCGCCGATGGTGTTCTACTCGTTGGAACAGGCGAATTTATGGCAGGTTTTTCATATGGTATCCAAAGTGCCTACTCCGCAGGCAATGGTATTTATCGCTCAACAGATAGAGGTGAAACCTTTGAGGTTATTCCAGTTACAGACTTAGGCGATTACACTGCCCCTCCTACCTCCTTAGATTGGTCTTTTGTGATTTCTATAGCTGCTCATCCAACGGATCCAAACCTTATCTATGCAGGTACTCATAGAGGGCTTCACGTATCCAGAGATGGCGGCGATACTTGGGAACGTCCAGCAGGGCTTACCCAATTGATCACCATCTGGGATGTTAAAATTACTTCTGATGGTAAAGATGTATATGCAGCAGCTGGTGGCGGCTTATACGTTTCTCGAAATGGCGAGCCGTTTGAAAATATTACTGGTAAAAACGGAGCTTATGAATCTAGTGGAAGAACTAAACTGGGTGTTGCCCATAGTGATCCCAACTATGTGTATGCAATTACTACAGATAGCCGCGGCTGTTTAGCGGAAGTCGTACAATCAAAAGACGGCGGTTATACCTGGGACCGTATTGGAGAAGGCAATGCTTACTTTGACCCTATGGGCTTTGGCGATGGTAGTTGTCAAGGTTTCTACGACATTGCACTCGCTGTAGATGCCTTTAACCCTGAGCGCATTTTTGTAGCAGGTCTAGTCACTTGGAGTTGGGAAACAAACGATGGCTGGCGCAGCATTGACCAATATTGGGAAGGCAACGGTAGCCCTTACTATGTACATCCTGACAAACACGACATTATATTTGATACTAAAAACCCTGATCTAGTATATATTGTTTCTGATGGCGGTGTTGCGCGCTCTTTAGATGCCAGCAATGTACAGCCAACTTTCCAACACATCAACAAAAACTACAACGTTACTCAGTTCTATTCTGTAGGAGCTAGTTTTGAGGGGCGTGTAATGGGTGGTACACAAGATAATACAACGCCTTATATAGATTTTGATGGCAATTCTAAAAAAGCAGGCCGAGAATTAGCTGGCGGTGATGGTGGCTATGCCGAAATCTCTGACATTAACACACAGGCTCTATTTTGGGAAAGTCAAAATGGAGCAATGAATCGCTCGGCTAATAATGGGGACGGCGGAAGTTCTCCACTAGATATTAATACAGACGCAAATAGTGATGGTAATTTGGATACAGGACCTTTTGTTACTGCCTTCTTTTTATGGGAAGATTTAAATGCTTATTATTTTGGAGATGGCTCTGTTAAATCTCGATTTTTTACAGGCGGCACAAATGGCAAATTGTGGTATACCCCAGACGCTCTTACTTTTAATAAAACACCTGACTGGGAAGAAGTTACAAATATCGGTGGCACACTTGCTTCTATGGATTTTGGCAGTGATGGACAAACTGTTTACGCCCTTTCTCGCGGTGGCGACTTAGCACGTATCAAAAATTTTGATACCAACCGCAGCGTTGAAATAGACCGCCCTTCGGTATTGGCAGGAAGACGTTCAACAGCCATCGCAATAGATCGCTATAATCCAGGTGTTATCGTATTAACCGCAGGTAATTATGGCAATAATGACCATATTTTTATTACCGAAGATGCGTGGCAAGGCACTTTAGAAGACCTTGAATTTACTTCTCTTCAAAAAGACTTACCTAGAATGCCTATCTACGATGTAGTCGTTGAACCAGATGATCCAGAACACTATATCGTTGTTGGAACAGAGCTAGGAGTTTGGTCTTATAATAAAAATACGGACTGTTGGACAGAGCAAAATGCAGGAATGGGTAGAGTGCCTGTACATAGAGTGCGTTTAGAAGATATGAATGTGGTAGGTTGCAAAGTGCTTTACATTGGTACACATGGAAGGGGTATTTTCCGTTCTACTACCCTAACGAGTTCCTTCTGCGCCCCAGAAGTTACCGAACTACCCGAATACGATACAGGCTTTACAACAGATGTTGGCGAAATTGACAACAATAGTACTAAAGAAGCATTTAACATCAATGTATTCCCAAATCCTGTTCAAGTACAAGCAACCGTAGAAATCCAACTCCCAACAACAACGCAACTAATCCTCACAGTCTTTGATTTACAAGGCAAGCAAGTCCAACAAATAGATTTGGGACAACGCAATGCTGGCAAACACAACATCAATTGGACTAGAGAAGGCTTACCCACAGGCACTTATTTAATGCGCTTTCAAACTGCTGATGGACAACAAAAAAGTGTAAATATTATGCTGACTAACTAGCGAATTAGGTATATTTCAAATACTGAGTTTTTTTAGAGTTTGGAAGATTGCAAAGTTACAAAGCTTTAAAGTTTTAAAGTTTTTTATTTCATTAATAACACCTTAAAATAACACACTTTGTCTTTTTATTCAAAAGGGTACACAAAAGTCATCATTTTTTCGTAAAGCGGATTCATGAATCT
>JAHDHV010000486.1 GCA_020631155.1 Bacteroidota bacterium
AAAAAATGGATGGGGTGGTGTATTCGGAATCGGCTTGGCTGTTTTCATCTTTTTTTAAATTTTAAGTAGTTAGACGGGAGATGGGAGACATGAGATGTGAGATAATTGATTTATTAAAAGCTTTATCACAAGTCTGAGTATCCTATAATTTTGTCTAATTACTTATGGTGTATAAATTGTGATTTATGTTTGGGTAAAAGTTAAGTTTTTTTTGGGGATTTTTGAGGAAAATTATCTAAAAGTTGGCTTGGCAGAGGGATGCAAGTGGAAATGAGCCAAAGCCAAACGCTAGAAAGCCTAGCCGAGTGAGGGCGGAACGGTAGGGTCGTATTGCAATACGTCCGCTACAAGCGAGGCTTAGAGCGAACAGCGTTTTGGCAAAGGCGAATTGCAACGGGCAGCCCGACCCCGATGATTGAGCATTAGGAGCGCAGCGACTTTTGCGAAACAGAGGGGGCTGCCCCAAATGATAAAAAAGTCCAAATATCCAAAAAGCTAAAAGTCCAAAAATCCAAAAATTACCCTAAAATAATTTCTTGGGTGCCGAGTTCTTCGTCTGTATCTTTTTTCTGTGTTTTGTCTTCTTCCTTTTCCAATGGTTGAAACTGGAAGGGATTATCGGCAATGTCGGTTTCGCCTGTTACGGCAATTTCCACGATTTCTTGATACACCTCTCGCCATCCTTCCCAGCCGTGCGTATCGCTGAGGGTGTGATTGTGCCAAAGCGTTACAAATAGACCATCCACTGCTTTCGTGCTTTTTATCAGCATTTTGACTGCCTCAATGGAAGCGCGCTCGTTGAGTTTCATATAATGTCGCAGCGTTACGTCCATTGCCATGAAGGGATAGAGCTTTAAATTGGTTTTGATTTCGAGAGTTAGGTCGTAAAAATAAAAGGAGGCTGCCGTACTTGCTCGAAAGCCTATTTGCGAAGCATACCCCATTGTATAATCTTTTTGCACATCCATTTCTATCAGATTTTGATAGGTTTGTGGCAAATCTAGTTTCAGGTAATGCTGACGACTGCGCGTAATTTCTTTTTTCAATACTTCTGATAGTCGGTCTATTTCTCTGGATAAAATGCGAACTTGTTTGTTAGATTCAAAGGACGGATGTATGCCAACTTGCGAATAATCGCCGATGGATTGTATGAGGTCTTGAAAGGTCAAATTATCTAGGGAAATATTTTTGTCATAAGCTCCATAGTCGCCTACCAAAAAGAAAAAGACGGGTTCTAGTTGGTGTTTTTTTCGCAATTCATTGATCCAGTCGAAAGTGTCATAGGGGTCTTTTTGGAAGCCTGATAATACTTTGGTGCGCCTTGCAATTTCCTTAAAATTTAGATTTTTTAAAGCAAATAAATAGCCTCCTAAATTTCGCAAAACACCTTTGCAATAGTAAGCATAAGCAATGTCAATATCGAAAGTAGGCAGGTATTTGTAAGGCATTTTTTGGGGCTGCCATTCGGGATTATAGATTTTCAGTATGGCGCATAATTTTTGTATCCAAATGTCAACAAGGGGTTGCTGTAGAAAATGCTGTTGATAGGCTAGGCTTGCTTTGGCAGGGTAGCGTCCAAATTTGTCTTTAGGGCGTTTGGGCAGATATTCTTCGTAGCGAGTGAGTAGGTAAAAACTGGCTGCAAATACGTCAAAAGGCATGTCGGAATTGCTGCTACTGAGGAAAAAGGTAGGCACGCCCTCAAAGCGTCCAATTCGGATGTTTTGCTCCTTAATGCCGCGCTCAAATAGTATGGTAGTGGCATAAAAAAACAATTCATCGCCAAACCGCCGATAGCTGTAGTTGAGTTTCATGCCGTCATGCTCCTCAAATACCTCACGCTCAAGGGTGATGGCAAATTCTGTTCCCAACTGTTCTTTAAAAATAAATTCAAAAATATATCGTAGTCGGTTGGTGATTTTATGTGTGTAAATTAATAGCATTTTTTTTTATTGAGACATAAGATTTAAGATATGAGACATAAGATTTTTGGAGTTGGAAGGTTACAAAGTTGAAAAGTTGTGATTTTTTTTATCGGTGAAAGTCAATAATTATGTATTTTTTAAAAAAAAGTTATAATAAAGTTTCTACAATTGCTTTTTTGACTTCCTTTTTTTCTCGATCAAATGCGATGCCTACCAAAAGCACTTCTTTAGGGCTGTTTCGATAGGAATCTACATAACCGCCGTCTTTGATTTGCTGTAAGGCTGCCTCTACACTGTCTAGCTTAAATTCCATAATGTAGAGGTAATCCTCTGTTTGCACAATCGCATCTAATCGCCCTTTCCGTTTGGTCACCTCGCAATCTATATATACACCTACAAATTGCAAAACTAGGTAAATGATGGTATGAAAATAGCCTTCCCAAGCTAGAAATTCCTTTTGTAACGCTTCTTCTTCCAATTGTTTTTTACTGCTTTTTTTTCTGGGAAAAAGGTGATAAGAAATATCAGCAAACAACACATTTAACTGCTCTACCAATAATTCAATGTCTTTTTCGTATAGTGCATCTTCTATTTTTAAAACCGCCGTATTAACGGTTGTTGTCTGCTGAAAACTGTAGGCTTCGAGCAAATTGTGAACAAAAGAACGGCGCACTTCATTGTTGGGATAACCCAATACATAACGAGGAATGACCCCACGCATTTTTATTTTTTTAACAGTTGTATAACCAGTTTGAAAAAGTAGTGGATAAATATCCATTGAGTCTAACTCAAATTGATCAAAAAACTCATCGCTAACGGTATGTTCCTCAACACTTTCAATCGGTTTTCCATATCCTCTTATCTTTTTAACTAAAAAGGTTGGTGTAGCTGTGGCAAACCAGAAATTGCGAAAGATTTGTTGTTGGAAAAAGCTAAGGAGTGAAAAAGGATTGTACACAAAATTTTTGCCATCCCATGAATAGCCATCATACCATCGTTTGATTTTAATTAACAACTGTTCGCGGCTAATGCCCATATGTTGATGGGTCGCAGTGATGTATTCGTCAAAATAGTGTAGGAGTTCGTTTTGGGTAATGCCTGTTAAATTGACAAATTGCGGATGTAGGGTTAAATCAGTGAGGTTGTCTAGCGCACTACTAAAAGGTGTTCTAAAGGGTTTAGAATTACCTGTAATGAATAAAATACTTAATTTATCGCCTAAATATTTCAATATACCATAGAAGTCCCTCAATATTTGTCGGTTTTCCTTTGCTTTAGAATGATCTAAAATACAATCTACCAATGGTTTATCATACTCATCTACCAAAATAGCTACCTGTCCATAATTGGCTTCTAATTTAGTAATCAATTCTACAAATTTTTCCCTAACTGTATTCTTTTTTAAAATTAATTCATATTGATTAGCTATTTGCTCTAACTCTTTTTTAATTGTCTCTGCCAAACCTAGCTTTTTATAATCTATTGATGAAAAATCAAGATGAATAACAGGATGTGTTTTCCAATCTATTTTGTCATATATCCAAAGGTCTTTAAACAATTCTTTATTGCCTTCAAAAATATGCCTTAAAGTATTGATTAACAAAGACTTGCCAAATCCTTTAGGACGTGCTAAGAAGAAATAACCTTTTAGCTCAATTAACTGATAAATGAGTTCTGTTTTATCTACATAAATACATTCATTTTCTATAATCTGAACTAAGCTTTGATAACCTAATGGTAATTTTTTCATATCAAAAAAGTTAAATAAACTATAGTAGCTTGAGAATGGTGTATTAGACTTTTTATTATTATTTGGGGCAGTCCCCTCTGTTTCGCAAAAGTCGCTGCGCTCCTAATGCTCAATCATCGGGGTCGGGCTTTCCGTTGCAATTCGCCTTTGCCAAAACGCTGTTCGCCCTAAGCCTCGCTGATAGCTCTCTTGCGTTCCGCCCTCACTCGGCTAAGGCTCTCTAGCGTTTGGCTTTGGCTCATTTCCTCTACAATCCCTCTGCCAAACCATTGTCAATGGCAATAACTCCAATTCCAAAATACAAAAATAAAAAGAAAAATCCCATGCTTTTATAAGTAAAGCATGGGATTTTTTAAAAAAATTAAATTATTTCTAAAATTTTAAAGCTGAAACTGTTAAGTACTGCACAATAATTAAATGAGACTCTTTGTTTAATTAAAATATTGAAAATCAATACTTTAGAACAAAATTGTGCACAATTAATTAGTACTTGGCACTTATTTCAATATTTTTTGTGTAATCACTTCCCGGCCATTGTCAAGGGCAATAAAGTAAATGCCTTTAGGGAAATAGTGAACATCCATTTGTAGGGTATTTTGTCCTATGTTGGCGTTGAAATTGTGTTGATGCACTTTTCTTCCCATCACATCGTAAAGGGTCGCATTTACTGCTGTTGCATTTTCATTGGTAAAGTGAATGGTCACCGCATCCTGAATAACGCCTACATGAGTGATGCCAAAATT